>CAZNFB010000030.1:0-16833 GCA_964572105.1 uncultured Desulfobacteraceae bacterium | reverse complement strand
GATTGAGTGTTTTTGCAATGGGATTCATACTATATCTCCTTTATTCCTTAATTATACAAAAATTACACGTAAGTATTCAGCGTCGCTGATTTAAGAATAGGCAGCAGGTATGATCTGATTAAAACTTTGAAATTGTTTGAACGGATTAGAGAGTGTTTAGAAAGAGTTCATCAGGGCTGAATAGTTACAATTACACAAACGTAAAAACCGGTTTTCATTTTTTATTTTTTTTTTAAACAAGTGACAATATTTTTTACAGGTTCCATGCAAAGGAAGTCAAGTTAAAAACTGAAACCATAATTAATATTCCTTGACATATGGGTCTGCAAATAATAAATCCTTTTTATTTTCAGGAGGATAAAAATTGTTTTTGCAATTTTTTAAAAGCTTCTGGTATTATACATAAAAACCGCAGCAATAAATACACAGGTATGTGATTAAATTTAAAACAAGGGGGAGAAAGATCCGATGACATTAACCAAGAATGATATAGTTGCTAAAGTTAACGATTTGGGTTTTACGAAAAAAAAATCTGTTGATATTATCGAAAACCTGTTGGAAATTATCAAGAGTACACTGGCACAGGATGATGATGTCCTTATTTCAGGATTTGGCAAATTTTGCGTAAAACAGAAAAAACAACGGAGGGGACGAAACCCTGCAACTGGAAATGGCCTGATACTGCACCCCAGAAAAGTTATAACTTTTAAGTGCTCGGGAAAATTAAGAAACAAAGTTAAAATTTAGCTTTATTTAGTATCATAATGCAGACTTTCAAATAATACACAATATTGCCATAAATATATAGATTGTCAGATAATTCAGAGGGAGGAAGGCGTATTATAATACGCCTTCCTCTCCATAACGGAGTAAAATTATTTATGTGATATATCTATAGCAGGAGGATTTTAATGCGTGCAATCATAAGCGCTGTGAGTCATTTTGCACCTGAGAAAAAACTTACCAATGCCGATCTTGTAAAACTTATGGACACCTCGGATGAATGGATTGTCTCCAGGACCGGGATTAAGGAAAGAGTAATTTTAAGCAAAGATAAGCCTACATCGTATATGGCGGCTAAAGCAGCTAAAAGTCTTCTGGAACAAAGAAAAATTGATCCTGATGAACTCGACCTGATAATTGTTGCCACAGTAACCCCTGACATGTTCTTTCCATCAACAGCATGCATTGTCCAGCATGAAATTAATGCGACTAATTGCTGGGGGTATGATCTCCTTGTGGGATGTGCCGGATTTATTTTTGCCCTTATCACTGCCAAGCAGTTTATTGAAACAGGTCAATATAAAAAAGTCATGGTTATCGGCTCTGATAAAATGAGTTCAATAACAAATTATAAAGACAGAAATACCTGTATTCTCTTTGGTGATGCTGCAGGAGCAGTTTTGCTGGAGCCTTCCGATGACAATAATATTGGAATCATGGATTACATATTTAAGTCGGATGGCTCAGGCCAAAATTTTCTCCGCATGCCCGGGGGTGGAAGCCTCTGTCCTGCAACCCCTGAATCTGTAGCTAAAGATCTGCATTATCTCCAACAGGATGGGAAAGTGGTATTTAAAAAAGCAATTTTGGGAATGGCCGACACCACAAAAAAAGTCATGGAGCAAAACGGATTATCAAAGGAGGATATAAAATTTTATATACCCCATCAGGCTAATATAAGAATCATTGAAGCTGTCGCAAAAAAATTAGGATTAAAAAAAGAACAGGTTGTCGTTAATATTGAAAAATATGGGAATACAACAGCAGCGACAATCCCCATGGCACTTTCAGAGATTTATCAGGCGGGATTGCTGAACAAAGGAGACAATATAATTTTTTCAGCTTTTGGAACAGGCTTTTCCTGGGGTTCCGCATTGCTCACCTGGGCCATGGAATAGTATTTTTGAGGTTGGTTTGGCCATTAAATGGCAGAGTTGAGCTATGGTGAAATTTAAAAAACTCTGGTTGTTTGAGCGCAGCAAGGTTCAGTGCTTTTTAAATTTTATTATAGCTCAATGTATTGCTGAAACTATGGCCAAACTCAATTTTTGCTAAATTCCCATGGGAGCATCACTTTTATTCGCCATTTAAAAATTATCCTTTTTCCCTAGACCTTAAAATAATGGGATGCAAATCCAAATACATTGAAGTTGCCATCACCCTCCCTGTATTTAATACTTATACATACAAAACTGCTGATGAACTAAAAAATGCTGCCTGCGTGGGGAAAAGAGTTCTGGTTCCCTTTGGAAACCGAATTGTTACCGGTTATATTATCGGGCAAGGGAGGGATTCAACCAGGGATGGAATAAAGTTCATACTCGATATCCTTGACAGAACGCCCCTTTTCCCGGGCTCCATGATCCCTTTTTTCAAATGGATAGCAAATTATTACATATATCCCCTTGGTGAAGTTATAAAACACGCCTTGCCCGGCGGTTTAAATCTTTACGACTCTGCCCTTATCACCATAACAAAAAAAGGAGAAGGGTGCCTTGAAAAAGATTTTATAACACCTGTGGAAAATATGATATTGGCCATCCTTGCAAAGCGTCCCCATCTTTATAAGGAGCTGACAAAAAAAATAGATATTAATTTTTCCACTTTCCTTATCTCCAAAATGGAAAATAAGGGCTATATTTCAAGGGAAAAAGTAATAAAAGGTGGAACAACAGGGCCAAAGTCTGAAAACTATATCAGATTAACAAAATCCCTGGCAGTGATTCAGGACAAAAGAGAAAACAAGGGGAAAAAACTTTCATCAATAAGAAAAAAAATAATCGACACTTTAACAGATAAAAACGAACTCCCCCTAAAAGAACTTAAAAAAATTATACAGTTTTCTCCATCAACCATTAAATTGATGGAAAGGGATATGCAGGTTGAAGTATTTAAAAAAAATATATATCGTGATCCCTTTGGAGAAGAAATAGAACCTGACACCAATTTTAAGCTCACGGATGAACAGGAAAAGGTGATCTCAACTGTTTTAAGGTTTAAAAAAAGCTATGCCCCTTTTCTCCTGGCCGGTGTTACAGGAAGCGGAAAAACCGAAGTCTATGCCAGGCTTGCAGCAGATGCCCTGAAAAATAATTTATCGGTTATTATCCTTGTCCCTGAAATAGCCCTTATATCCCAGACCTCAAAAAGGTTTCGCTCACGTTTCAACAATAATGTTGCGGTACTCCACAGCGGTCTTTCAGCAGGAGAAAAATATGACCAGTGGCTCCGTATTGCATCGGGCAGGGTAAACCTGGTAATCGGTGCCAGATCGGCTGTTTTTGCACCTTTTGACAACCTTGGACTGATTATTGTGGATGAGGAGCATGACACTTCTTTTAAGCAAAATGATGGATTATGCTATAATGCAAGGGATCTTGCAATAGTCCGGGCAAAACAAAACGATTGTGTTGTTCTGCTGGGATCTGCCACCCCTTCTATCCAGTCATATTATAATGCAGCAATAAATAAATATTCCAAGGTATCCATCACAAAACGGGTTGAGCAGCGTTCTTTGCCGGAAATTTCAGTAATAGATCTCCGTGCAAATAAAAATGCAAGGGGTGTGGAGCGATTTATCACACAAGAATTATATGATGGAATGAAAAAAACCCTTGCCCGCAAAGAGCAGGTACTCCTTTTTTTAAACCAGAGGGGATTTGCAAGCCACCCTGTCTGTGCAGCCTGCGGTGAATCCTTAAAATGTGGTCATTGTTCCATTAGTCTCACTTTTCACAAACAGACCCATGGATACAACTGCCACTATTGCGGCTTTTCACGTCCATCCAATGCCCATTGTACCATATGCGGCTCAAAAAATATCAAACTCCTTGGCCTTGGCACCGAAAAAATAGAGTCCGCAGTAAATACCCTTTTCCCTGAAGCAAAAGTCGAAAGAATGGACCATGATACAACCGTTAAAAAAGGATCGATTTTAAAAATATTAAAGGGACTAAAAAACCAGACAACAGATGTGTTAATCGGAACTCAAATGGTGGCAAAGGGGCATGATTTTTCAAATATTACCTTGGTTGGAATTATTTGTGCCGATCTTTCATTAAATTTTCCCGATTTTCGTGCATGTGAACGAACATTCCAAATCATAGCCCAGGTGGCAGGGAGAGCAGGCCGTGGAGATACCCTGGGGAGAGTGATTCTGCAAACATACAATCCTGAGCATTTCAGTATTCTGGCTGCAAAAAATCAGGATTATGACGCATTCTATGACCAGGAAATAGAATTTCGAAAAGCTTTAAATTACCCCCCTTTTTCACGAATAATTCAGCTCAGGATTTCAGGAAAAGAGCAGGCAAAAACTAAAGAACATGCTTTTTCTGTTGGAAATCTTTGCAACAAACTTAAAAAAGAGGCTTCTTTTTTAAAATACGTGGAAGTTCTAGGCCCCATTGAATCACCTGTTTACATGATTGCAAAAAAATACAGATGGCAGATCCTGTTAAAAGGTTTAAGTATAAATGCCCTGCAGCAATTTATGCGCCAGTTGCTATTTAAAAACAGATCGATATTTTATACAAAAAATGTTAAGGTTGCCATAGACGTGGATCCTTTTTTTATGATGTGATACGGAATTTAAAATAATTTTCAAGAAGGTTTGTATGATGATAAAGCATTTTAATAAAAAATTACTTTTTATATTTACCCTTTTATTTTTATTTCCAGCGGCACCCTCCTTTGCTTCCGAAACACCCTCTGAAACATACCCGGTTGCTTATTTCCCTGAAAAAAAATTTGAATTTAAAAAAGTAGCCGATGGAACCAGAGTGGTTCATGACTTTGCTCTGTTCAACAGGGGGACATCGGCCTTATTAATTAAAAATGTCAAGGCAGGGTGAGGCTGCACAGCTGTCTCTTTTACAAAAGAGATCCCTCCCGGCGGAGAGGGGAAAATAACAATCAAGGCTAATACAACAGGATATGGCGGAAAAAACCTTTTTAAATCGATAAAAGTATATACAAATGATCCTGATCATAAGATAACAAAACTTTTTATACTTGGAGATGTGGAAAAATTTGTCACTATTACACCGGCAAGGGCAAGCTTAAACGGTCCTGCAGGGACAAAAATAACAGCTTCAGTAAAAATTATACCTGAAAAAAAATACCCTTTTAAAATAATTTCCACAAAGGCCCAGCGTGGACAAAATATTACCTACAAATTGGAAAAAAAGAAAAACAGCCTTCAGAATGATGAATATCACCTGGTAATTGAAAATTTAAAACAGGAGCCTGGAAGGTATTTTGATATCATATATTTAAAAACAGACAGCAGTCTGCGGCCTGAAATAAAAATAACTATTGCTGGAAACATTATAAAAAAAGAGCAAAAAAAATGATGAACAGGCATATTCTAAAAAATATTAAGGTAATTGCTTTTGACTGTGACGGAGTAATGTTTGATACAATCAATACTAACAAGGTTTATTATAATTTTATTTTAAAAAATTTTAACATGCCTGAAATGACTAAAGAGCAGCTTGCCTATGTTCATATGCACACGGCCCATGAATCAATCTGCCATCTGTTTAAAACCTCAACTATCACAAAAGAGGCACTCCTTTATTGTAAAGGTCTGGATTATTCTAAATTTTTTAAATATATGGAAATAGAACCCTTTTTAAAACCGCTGCTCAAAAAGCTGCAAGGCAGGTATAAAACTGCCATTGCCACAAATCGGACAGACACCATGGTCCCCATCTTAATCGAACATAACATTGCCGAATACTTTGACATTGTTATCACAGCAATGGATGTTAAACATCCCAAGCCTGCACCTGATCCATTAATAAAAATCCTTGACCATTTCAAGATTAAACCTGAAAATTTAATCTATATAGGTGACTCAAAACTCGATGAAGCAGCAGCATTGTCCGCAGGTGTTGTTTTTGCCGCATACAGAAACCACCCCCTTAAGGCCGATTTTCACATAACCAGCTTAAGGGAATTTAAAGAAATATTTGATTTATAGGTAACTGGTAAATGGATAAAATCATTATAGAAGGGGGAAGGCCATTAAAGGGTGAAGTTAATATAAGCGGTGCTAAAAACGCCGCGCTTCCCATACTGGCGGCATCTTTACTGACAGACGGGTGGAATACTTTTTTTAATGTACCTGACCTAAAAGACATACAGAGCATAAAACTGCTTTTATCGACCCTTGGCGCAAAAATTGAATCAAAAGGAACGACTGTTAGAATAAATTCAAGCGGCCTTTGCAACCACGAGGCTCCCTATGAACTGGTCAGAAAAATGCGGGCATCAATACTTGTTCTTGGGCCCCTTCTTGCCAGACTTAAAAAAGCAAAAATTTCTCTGCCAGGGGGATGTGCCATAGGGGAACGGCCCATAAATCTCCACCTTAAAGGGTTTGCCGCACTGGGTGCAAAAATTAAACTGGAACATGGGTATGTTGAAGCAGAGGCTGACCACTTATTTGGAAATGAAGTATATTTTGATGTTGCAACTGTCACAGGGACTGAAAATGTTTTAATGGCATCTGTTCTTGCAAAAGGTATTACAACACTTCGAAATGCTGCATGTGAACCGGAAATCAAGGCACTTGCAGATTTTTTAAATAAAATGGGGGCAAATATAACAGGGGAGGGAACGCCGGTTATTACAATAAACGGAGTCGAATCCCTTAAGCCTGTCTCCCATAAAATTATTCCCGACAGAATAGAAGCCGGAACCTTTATGGCGGCATCAGCCATCACAGGGGGTGATGTTAAAATCATCGGTTGTGAGCCCGGCCATTTAAGCTCGGTGATAAACAAGCTTAAGCTCACTGGAGCAAAAGTTACGGTCAAAGATAAAACTATCCGTGTCACCGGGCCTGATGAAATTACCAGCGTTGACTTCAAAACCAGGGAATATCCCGGCTTTCCCACAGATCTGCAGGCTCAGTTCATGGCACTTATGACTGTTGCAAAAGGGATGAGCATAATAAACGAAAACATCTTTGAAAACAGGTTCATCCATGCAGGAGAATTAAAACGTATGGGCGCCGACATAACAATAACCGGTCAAACAGCTGTTGTAAAAGGTGTTACCAGACTGCTGGGAGCGCCGGTAATGGCAAGTGATTTAAGGGCAAGCGCTTCTTTGATTATAGCCGGCCTGGCTGCAGAGGGAACAACCGAGGTTTACCGTGTTTATCACCTTGACCGGGGTTATGAGGCAATTGAAAAAAAATTTCAAAACCTTGGGGCCGCAATCAAAAGAGCACCAGAATAATCACAAGATATTTTGTCAGACAAAAAAACATATATAAAAGAAAGTAGTAAATCCTACGTCCGGCCTGTTATCCCTGTTTTAATATCCATAATCCTCGGGATAACTGCTGGTTCCCTTTTTTACGGGGGGAAAAGATTAGCATATTTAGCAATCATTTTTTGTTTTGTATCTATTTTAATCAGCATTTTAAAGAAAAAAAAAGCCTTTATCCCACCTGTAATCCTTTTTTTCTCCCTTGGATATATCTCCATCCTTCACTATATTACTCCTGAAATGCCTCAAAATCATATTTCCAGATTCGTGGACCAGGGTAAATACAGAATCGTTGGAACCATTGATCGAAAAACCATAAAGAATAAAAGATTAAGACTTGTCATCAGCGCAGAGAATTTAAAAAAAAAGGACTCACCTTTCCCGGCTACGGGGAAAATCAGATTAACTGTGGGGGGAAAACTCCCTCCACTTAAGAAGGGAGACAGAATATCTTTTTATAGTAAAATAAGATCAATCCGAAACTTTAAAAATCCAGGAGGATTTGATTATAAAAGATTCATGGCTTTTCAGGAAATATGGGGAACATCATACTCCAAAGGGGAGCAGATTGCAGTACTGGCTAAAATTAAAAAGAAAAAATTTTCTATTCCCATTGAAAAAATACGCTGCAAAATTTCTGATCATATTGAAACATTCTGCCCGGTGGAACAAAGGGGTCTGTTAAAGGCTCTTGTTGTGGGCAAAAAAAATGAGATCCCGCCTTTTATAAGGGAAGGATTTAACAAGGCAGGAGTCAGTCATATCCTTGCAATTTCCGGCCTCCACATCGGGATAGTCGCAACAGGAGCTTTCCTGTTCTTTTCATGGCTTCTTTCCTTTAGCACCCATGTTTTGCTGAATGCCTGGGTAAAAAAAGGGGCAGCTTTATTATCCTTGATCCCCGTGATAACCTATGGCCTCATTTCAGGAATGTCCCCCTCTTCCCAGAGAGCTGTAATCATGATTTCCGTTTTTCTGATAGCTTTTTTATTTGAAAGGGAGCATGATCCCATAAACACACTGTCTGTTGCAGCACTTTTTATCCTTATTTTTGATCCGACATCCCTTTTCTCCATCTCTTTTCAACTCTCATTTACCGCTGTATTTTCAATAATATATGGTATCTCAATAATAAATAAGAGACAAAACTCTAAGAAAAGATCTGTTAAAACTGAATATCCAGGCAAATTATCAAAAAAAATCCTCTCTTTTTTTATGGTATCCATACTTGCAATTGCCGGCACAACCCCATTGATTATGTTCTACTTTAATCAAATTTCCACGGTGGGTATAGTTGCAAACCTGTTTGTCATCCCCATTATAGGTTTTTTGGTAGTTCCCCTGGGGCTGGCATCCATTTTTTTATACCCCATAAGCACTTCTGCTGCTGCATTATGTATCTTTTTAGCGGGTAATATATTAAAGCCTGCCATGGCAATAGTACTCTTCTTTGCAAAGATACCCTTTGCCTGTGTTAAAACAATAACCCCTTCCCTCCTTGAGATATCCTGCTATTACATTCTTGGGTGGGTAATTTTTAGACTATTTACCAGAATTAACAATAAAGAAAAGATAGATAAAATAACTTCCTATACCTTGATTTTGCTGGTATTTATCCTGCTGGCTGATATTTTTTACTGGGTGGACAAAAGATTCTGGAACGACAACCTAAGGATAACAGCTATTGATGTGGGCCAGGGGACTGCCTCCCTAGTTGAATTTCCCCGGGGGCATACTGCTTTAATAGACGGAGGCGGCGTTTCAGACAATACGATATTTGATATGGGGGCCATGGTTGTTGCTCCGATTTTGTGGAGAAAAAAAATAAGGACAGTTGAAACTCTTATCCTTTCCCATCCCAACAGTGATCATCTCAATGGATTGTTATATATCGCCCAAAATTTTAACGTAAAAAGAATCTGGACCAATGGTGAACCAGTGGAAACACTGGGATACAAAAACCTGGTTGCTATTATCAAGTCCAGAGAAATTTTAAATCCCATGTACCAAACCATGAACAAAACAGAGCATATTGATAATGCTGAAATCAAAATACTCTATCCACCCGCCGATTTTATGAATAATAACGAAAAATGGCGTAATACAAATAATAATTCCATGGTCATAAAGATTATTTTTGGAACTGTTTCCTTCCTGTTTCCCGGAGATATTGAAAAAGCCGCAGAAAAAGAACTTGTTGCAATGGTGGGGGCTGATTTAAAAAGCACAGTCCTTTTCTCACCCCACCATGGAAGCAGGACTTCGAGCACTATATTATTTATAGAAAAAGTAAACCCTGAGATTGTGATAATCTCATCTGGATTTCACGGCAGGTTTAAATTTCCCCACGAATCTGTCCTAAACAGATATAATCTTCTTGGATGCCGCTTCTACAATACAGCAAAAGATGGCTCCGTGACCATACGAACAAATGGGAAATCACTTACAATCGATCCTATGGAGTAAAGGATTAAAAAAGTTCTGAGAAACCTATACCAGTACACCTTCCTCATATTTTTCCTTCTGCTTTGTGCCGAATTTTAAAATCAGGCAATTCTCCGCCCATCCATCTAATAGCTGCAATTACATTTGATGTTTGACAAAATATTGATTTGCTATTATAGGTTAGCATCTATTTTCCTAATGGTATGCTTTTTTGAAGGTTGGCCATGACATCGGCCATTAGATGTCAAATTCTATTATAGTTCAGTCTATGCCCGAAATCAAAACCAAGCCCCTATTTTGCAATTACCTGAAGCGCAAAACAAATTGTCACGAAGTTACAAAGAGGCCTTAATATACAATGAAATTATCGGTTCCTGATTATATTTTATCATTAAAACCCTATTCACCCGGAAAGCCCATCGAAGAACTGGAAAGAGAGTATGGAATTGACAATTCCATTAAACTGGCATCCAATGAAAACCCATTGGGCCCTTCCCCCATGGTTCTTGAAGCTTTAAAAGGGGCTGTTGGAAAGCTTAACCGTTATCCTGACGGAGGGGGGCATGATTTACTGGAAAAACTATCTGACAAACTCTTTGTAAAACCTTCTAATATTATTTTAGGAAACGGTTCAGATGAAATCATAGGGATGCTCACACGAGCCCTGCTTTGCCAGGGTGATGAAGTTATTATTCCCAGGCCATCCTTTTTAATGTATGAAATCATGGTTCGTTCGGCAGGAGCTGTCCCTATCTTTGTCCCGTTAAAAGCCCTTGGAATTGATCTTAATGCTATTCAAAGGAACATTACGCCTAAAACACGTATAATTTTTATCTGCAACCCTAATAACCCCACGGGAACAATTATTTTAAACAATGATTTCAGCGCCTTCATGGAAAATATTCCTGACGATATCCTTGTGGTGGTTGACGAAGCTTATATGGAATTTGTCAAAGACCAAAGATACGCAAACAGTATTGAGCAGATAAAAATGGGGAAACCTGTTGTTACCCTGAGAACTTTTTCCAAAGCTTACGGCCTGGCAGGACTGAGGATTGGATATGGCGTTATGTCCACAGAAATATCCGAGCTGCTCAATAGAATCCGGCAGCCTTTTAACGCTAACCTCCTCGCTCAAATTGCCGCACAAGCTGCTTTGGATGATAGGGATTTCTTAAAAAAAACGACCAGACTGGTTCATGACGGCCTTAAATATCTCCATGGTGCCTTGACCGAAATGGGAATAGAATATTTTCCAACACAGGCAAATTTTTTTCTCATAAATGTTGAAAAAAACGGAGATGAAGTCTTTGAAAGTCTTCTCCAGTTAGGGGTCATAACCCGTTCCATGTCGTCCTACGGATACCCCCAGTATATCAGAATAAATGTGGGAACTGAGAAGGAAAACAGGAGGTTTATTAATGCGTTAAGCCGAGTTTTGGGGAAAAATTATTCTAAAAACCCTCTTCTTATTACCATAGACGGCCCTGCCGGCGCCGGCAAAACCACAGTCAGCAAAAAACTGGCCTCCAGCATGGGCTATAAATATATTGATACAGGTGCTTTATATAGAGGGGTAGCATATAACGCCATGGCTGCCCGTATAGATCACGACGATGACAATGGACTTTATAATCTATGCAGTAGCTTAAATCTTGAATTTCAATATAAAAAACAGGAGATTCGTCTCCTGTCGAACAATACAGATATTACAGATTTAATAAGAACACCTGAAATAACAATGTTTGCTTCAAAAGTGTCTGCCAGGCCGGTTATAAGAAAATTTCTTTTGGAAATACAAAGAGATATGGCTAAAGGCAAAGGGGTCGTACTTGAAGGACGAGACATGGGGACTGTGGTATTTCCCGAAGCAGACGTAAAATTCTATTTGGACGCATCTATTAAAACCAGGGCCGCCAGGCGGTATGAGGAAATTAAATTAAATTCAAATCAGTCCCCTGGAGAGGTTGAAAAAGAGATCCGAATTCGTGACACGAATGATAGTTCAAGGGCAATCGCACCGTTGACTGTGCCGGACAATGCACTAATGATAGATTCAACAGACCTTAATATAGAAAAAGTTGTCGATTTAATGTTGTCTTACATTCAGGCTGCGTAATCCTTGGAAAGGTTGAGGAGATGGTAATTCATTCAGCGAAGACGTAAGGGAGCAGGTATAATCTAATTAAACCTGCTGCGTATCTTAAGGAACGAAAATTTTATAAGTTCCTAAACCCGCGACGCTGAATAGTTACAAAAGATGTATGAATCGTCACATAAATAATTTCACTGAATTATTGGCCGCCTGCGTATTATAATACGCTTTTTTTCCTCTGGCCCTGCGCCGAATTTTAAAATCGGATTATTATCTGAAAATATATATCAATTAATTTAAACAAAATTAGTGTTGCATTGACGCCTGAAGTCTGCTATTCTTAACAAATTTCTTTTTATTTGAATGCTGATTCTATTACCTTTCACGCCCGGGACTCTTAACGAGTCAACATATAAAGGTTTAAACTGATCGATTTATAAAAAAATCATCTGTTAGCAGAATCAACTTTTTTAATAAAAGGAGATACTATACCAAAATCTTTAGGGGGAATTTATTTTAATGGGAACTATTGAAGAGAACAGCTTAACCGATCATTTAGATCAAGACATTCAAACTACTGCGCCGCTTGGAGAAGAGCCGGCCGACGACAATAACACGGGACCTATGGAATCAGCAAGTAGCGATGAAATGATGGCTATTTACGCAGAGACTTTCCAGCGTGTTGAAGTTGGCGAAGTTGTCACGGGCACAATCATCTCCGTTGATAAAAGTCATGTACTGGTTGACATCGGATATAAATCCGAAGGACTGGTATCGATTTATGAGTTCAGGGATGAAAACGGCCAGATAACCGCCGAAGTTGGCGATTCTGTGGAGGCGATGGTTGAATGGTTGGACGATGAAGAAGAACGTGCCATGCTTTCCAAGGAAAAAGCCGCTCAAGTCAAAATCTGGGACGACATTAAACTGTCGCATGACAATGATGAAATTGTTGAAGGGGTTATTTTAAATCGAGTAAAGGGTGGTTTTTCTGTTGATCTGGGCATTAAAGCATTTTTACCGGGCTCCCAGGCAGATTTACGTCCAATACGAAACCTTGATGAAATGGTTGGAGAAACTTTTAAGTTTAAAATATTAAAATTCAATAAAAAACGTAATAACATTGTCTTGTCAAGACGTGCTGTTCTCGAAGAGGAGCTTGAAAACCAAAGAGCTGCCACACTCGAAACAATGTACGAGGGTAAAATCCTTGATGGAATAGTAAAAAATATAACTGAATATGGAGTTTTTGTCGATTTAGGCGGAGTAGACGGTCTCCTGCATATTACTGATATTTCATGGGGTCGTGTTAAGCATCCTTCCGAACTTTTTTCCATTGGTGACAGCATAACCGTAAAGGTTCTTTCCTTTGATAAGGAAAAAAACAGAGTATCATTGGGGATGAAGCAGCTCACTGAAGATCCATGGCTAAATGCCAGTGAAAAATACCCTGTTTCATCAACAGTTACAGGTAAAGTTGTAAGCTTAGCCGATTATGGAGCTTTTGTTGAACTTGAGGTTGGGATAGAAGGCTTGATACATGTTTCAGAAATGTCATGGACGCGTAAAATTCATCATCCATCCAAAGTGGTTTCGGTGGGAGAACAGGTTGAAGCGGTTGTCCTGGACATACAGCCTGAAAACAGACGTGTTTCTCTTGGCTTAAAACAAATTTCTCCTAACCCATGGGAACTTATCAGTGACAAATATCCTGTGGGAACCACCATAGAAGGAAAAATTAAAAATATTACCGATTTTGGCCTCTTTATCGGTATTGATGAGGGCATAGACGGACTTGTTCATATTTCAGATATTTCATGGACAAAACGTATTAAACATCCTTCTGAAATGTATAAAAAGGGTGATACAATTCATGCGGTTGTCCTTGAAATTGATAAAAAGAACGAAAGATTTTCTCTTGGAATAAAGCAGCTGCAGCCCGACCCATGGGAAACTGTTGTAAATCGATATGAGATTGGGAAAAAAATTAGCGGAACCATCACAAACATCACAGATTTTGGTGTTTTTGTAGAATTGGAAGAAGGTATAGAAGGATTGGTTCATTTATCTGAAATCAGCAATGAAAAAATCAAATCCCCTTCAGAAAAATTCTCCCCAGGTGATGTTATTGATGCAAAAGTATTAAATATCAACAGCTCAGAAAGAAGAATTGCTCTTTCGATTAAGCAACTTGCAGTCGATGACGAGCAGATTATGCTAAGCGATTATATCAATAACCTGGAACCAACTGCTTCAAGCTTTGGAGAGGTTCTGCGGGAAAATCTAAAAGAAAAATTGAATAAAGAGACCAAATAATTTCGTAACTATTCAGCTCAAATTATATCAGCTGAATAGTTAGGAACGAAAATTTTATAAGTTGAACAAAATAGCTTGTCTTTTGGCCCATCTACTTCGTTGCATCAAAGGCCGAATACGTATAGTATGCAACCTTTAATGAGCCTTGTATATGGGCCAAAATCCTGCGCTATTTCTGCTCAACTTATTTCATCTCCGTTCCTTACATAATTTCTTTAATGCCGCTTTCAAAATAATATTATGTTTTCACGAAGACATCCATTTTTGTTTTTTATACTTGTGCTGTCGTCCATTACAGCATGCGGGGCAATAATAATAGCATCTATAATTGCCCTTGGCATAAAAGGGGGAGATTATACAGGCCCTGATATTACAGCGGGAGAAAAAATTGGTGTTGTGGAAATAAAAGGGGTCATCACAGAGGCTAAACCCTTTGTACAGGCTATAAAACGCTTCAGGGAGGATGATTCTATTAAGGCTATAGTTATTCGAATCGATTCTCCTGGAGGCGGAGTCGCCCCTTCTCAAGAAATTTTTCAAGAAATCAGAAAAACAGTTAAAAAAAAGAAAGTAGTGGCCTCCATGGGTGCTGTGGCAGCATCAGGGGGTTACTATATTGCTGCTGGCACCAATAAAATAGTGGCAAATCCCGGAACAATAACCGGAAGCATCGGCGTAATAATGGGATTTACAAATTTTCAGAAAATTTTTGAAAAAATAGGACTAATTCCGGTTGTTGTTAAATCCTGTGAATATAAAGATATAGGCTCTCCAGTGAGACAGATGTCCACCAGTGAGACCAAAATTCTTCAAGACCTTGCTGATGGAATTCACAGGCAATTTGTTTTGGCGATTGCCCAGGGACGAAAAATGGAAGTAGCCAAGGTGAAAGCCCTTGCTGATGGCCGAATATTTTCAGGGGAAGATGCCAAGGCTTTAGGCCTCGTTGACAGACTCGGCAACATGGAAGATGCCATTGAATGGGCAGGTCAACTGGCAGGTATAAAGGGAAAAGCCTCAGCAGTTTATATTCGTGATAAAAAAATACCTTTTATAAAATATATCACGGAAACATCATTAAAACACATTATGTTCCGCCTGCTGAACCCAGAATTGATTACAGCATTAACCCTTTCCCCTGCACAATAAAAGACAAAACTTGATCTAATTTTTCAAACGGTTTTGCACTGAATCCAACTTTGATGTGATATTATTCTCGATCCAATTATCGTCCCACCATTCAAGGGGATTCACAAAAGTCTTATTCACAAGTATACTGAAATGAAGATGATCCCCCCCTGCCAGACCTGTCTTACCAGTGTGCCCTATCTGCTCACCTTTTAAGACAACCTGTCCTTCATTAACATCAATATTGCTTAAATGAGAATACATGCTGAACAGACCGAACCCATGGTCAATCAATACTGTTTTCCCGTAAATTCCAAGAAAATCCGCAAATTTTATTTTTCCCTTATTAGCAGCAGGAACTGAGGCATGGGCCACAGAAGCCAGATCAATGCCAAGGTGTGTTTGATGATCTATTACCTTCCCCTTGTATTTATATGTGCGCGTATCTGCAAATGCTGCTTTTTCAGCCGCATTGGGGAGCCTTAAAAATTTTTTTTGCCAATACAAAAAATTATCTGGATTACTGACCAATTCTGATATTTTTTTAAAATTAGCTTCACGCAAATGTCGATTTATCAATAAAAATTGATCAAGCATGGAATTATTACCAATGTCGACAATGGATGAAATTTCTGATTCAAGTTCAGGGATCTTATAATTAAGAAAACCATCTGAAATGTTAATTACATCCTGTTTGAACTTTCTATTCTTAATATAATAATAGAAGCCGGCCTTTGAAACATTACCTGACTCATCAACTGCCTGCACAAACATTTTACTTCTCCCTTTTTTCCCATGGTCGAGAGCAAAAAATGATAATAAGATATCAGGATCTTTGAAATATCCTGAATAGCCTGGGAAAAAAGCATCCTCCACATAAACCCCGGTTTTCGAGCAGGGCTCGGATAATTTATAAATTACAAGGCAGGCTCCCCCCTGGGTTATGTTATGGGTTTTTGTAAATATATCAATTCTGGGAGGTTTTGTATCAATAATTACTTCTTTTTCTAAATAGGTTGTGTTGCCGCGTAACCAGTTGCGCCAGGAATAATCGGTCACAGAGATCTGCAAAACAGCCTTGCCATCACGCAGCCCAATCTTTTTAGGTTCTATCTCCTCGATAAAAAAAGTTTGTTTATTCACCAATCCTGTAAGCAAGAGGCCGGTGGTTGCAAATTCTTTAGCATAAAGAATTATCTCTTTTCCATCCTTAATTAATGCAATTCTGATTTTTCGCAAACCGCTTTTCATGTCCGAAGCAGTAAATGTAAGCTTTTGAGCTGCATTTAAAGTTTTCATCGGACCATGGGTTTCCATAAGCGGTTTTTCACCCTCAAACCGTACAATTGACACCCATACAAGGGGAACAAAAAAAATAATGGCGAGAAGTATCAACAGCCTTGACTTAATACCTGTTTTTCCTTTTCTCAAGAAAGCCCCTCTATTTTTATAGATTGATTATAATTTTCGGGTTGATTTTATCTTGGTCCACTTAGGAACGGAGATAAAATAAGTTGAGCAGAAATAGCGCAGAATTTTGGCCCATATACAAGGCGCATTAA
>CAZNFB010000029.1:0-17436 GCA_964572105.1 uncultured Desulfobacteraceae bacterium | reverse complement strand
CCCGGATTTATAATAACAAGATTCATCCCTCGTATTAATATGGGTAATACTATAAATAGAGCGTATATTATCAATAATGAAGAGCCGTTTAAGAATATAGGCCATTTTATTTTTCCTTTTCTTTTTTCCCCCTTTGCCGGCGAGTTTTCCGGCGGTTCATTCAGGCTATTATTCTCTTCATCAAATAAATTAATATTTTCCATGGTTGCACCTCCCGGCTGTTTATAATTGTTTTTTGTGCTTTAATTACTGATATAAACCTTAAGTACAATTAGTATGCCGGATTAACGATACAAATAATAAATACAGCTTAACCTGTTGAAAATTCTAAGTATTGATTTACTGGATGGGGATTTTGAAAAAATAAGTATATGAAAAACACGGGATAATTGCTGAATTTCCAGCAACATGATGCTGAATTTTCATAAAAGGGGAAATGGGGAATCGGCTCTCGTACCTGAAAACGAGCGCAAAGAGACCTCGCTTAAACGAGAATCATCCTATATTAAAAAAGGGTTTAAAAATATAATTGGCTGTTTTAAAAAAATGCTCCTGGTGAAAATTTACTGGCTGCGTATACAGGTATTTTGTCCATATATCCGCATCGTAATTTCCATTGAAAAATATCTCATCAAAATCTTGTACCATTTTTATTTTTTTGTCATTTTTTTTATCTTTATCAAGCCCATCCCAGTCAGGGGGATAAAGCAATTTTTCCATGGCCTTTATCTTAAACGGCTCAAACCGTATTTGATTGGAAAACTTCATTTTCAAAATCTCCGCAAGGATCAAAACAGCTTCGGCTTTACTGGTCGATACCCCACGGCATAATATCATCTCTTCCAGGGAATCAGTATTTGCCTTAAAAATTTCTTCCCATTGTTTTTCCGTAAGAAAAGGTATTTCTGCAGGGGAATAACTTAATAAATCCGGAGGTGAGACTTCATCGACCTTATATAGCAGAATTTTAAAATTATCCCCTTTATTTTCCATGACAGGATAATCAGAGAGTCTGTTTTCGGGCAGACCTGCATATAAAAGTAATATTTTTAAATAATTTTCAAAAAACGGATATAAAGAATTCTTGTCCAGCTTGCTGTAAGTATACGAAAGTAATGTACTTCCACCGAAGAGATTATCTATCTCACCGGTGAGTCTGCATTTACCGGGGTCAAGATTAAGTTCAATTGCCGGATAGGATTGCCCCCTTTGGCCCAGCCCACTCTTTTTTTTAAATTTCACCCGACTTTGCGACTTAAGGTTCAGCTTTATTTGAAAATATTTTTGAAGCAGGGTGAGCCACAAAATACCATTTGAAAAATGTTCCAGCTCAACATCTCCCCGAATATCTTCCGGCAAAGCTGATGCTCCGGCTGTTATTTTTTTAAAATCACCCATGGCTTTCACCGGATTTATATCAGAATCAGCATACAGGTGCTGGTATATACCTCCCTTATAAAACAAATCCATTGATGCATCTTCGTAAATATCATCTAAAACAGACTCCTGTTCTGACAAAAAGAGCCCTGCTGTTTCCTGTAAATATTCTTTTGCAGGATTTGAAAGAAAGGAGATAATACTTTTCAAATCAACAACAGGTATCTCAACAGATTTATCCAAAATAGAAAGATCATAAATATATTCTTTTATTTTGTCCGATTGTTTAAAAACATCAGCTGTTTTACCGGAAGTATAATATGCCCTGGCCGCTTCCATGGACTGTCTGTTATAAGAAAAATAGCCTGAAGTTCCTGAAAAGTACTTTTTATCAAAGCTTTGCAAGGGATGTTCCTGAGTCAAATTTGCAGAGACTTCACCTGCACCCTGGAGGCCACAAAAATCAATATATTTTTTTATTTCAGTGACTATTATGGAAGGCTGGAGAATTTCGTTTTTTATGTTATCTTTTCCAGTGTAATAGATCTGCAGCTTTTCTGCTGCTGCAAATATGATTTCCATGATTGAAAACCTGTCACTGTTCAAAGGGCTTGTGGTCAATTCATCAGGGTGACTTTCCAGATACCGGGTTAAATCAAAACTGCTGTAAGACTTCCCCCTGGGGAAAGAGCCTTCGTTCATACCCAGCAGGCATATTACCTTAAAGGGTATGTTCCGTGAAGATTTGATCGAAGAGCAGCATATCCCGTCTGTTAAAAATTTGCCCCTTTTCCCTGCCTGGCCCCCAAGCTGCTGGAAAACAAGGCTTCTCATGGTGTAAAAATCGACAACCTGATCTTTATTTTTGCTTTTTTTGACCATTTTTGTAATATTTGAAAAAAAGTTTTCAAGTAATTTCCTGTCTCCCTGATCCCTTAAATTATCCTCCCTTTCTTTTATGTAAAAATTTATTATATGTTCCAGCAAAAGAACCCACCTGCAAACAGGCAGCCTGACTTTTGCAAGGGGATAAATATCACTGTAAAGGGATCTTAAAATATAAATAAAACGGCCCCACTGCTTTCCATGCCCTTTTTCATGATCTGTGTGGGGAAGAATGGTTTTGCTGTTTAATGAAAATATTTCCGTATTTTTTTCATTTAAAAAAGCCATACCCGAAAGAATTCTTTCAAACCCCTGCTCAAATCCGGCCTGATTACCCCTCCCCTTTTTAAGCTCCTCCCTGTGGGAATCATCCATTCCCCATTTCATATTTAATTCAGAAATACCTTCGAGCCAGAACTGGAGGTCATTTTTTGTAATGGAGAATTTCTGCGCAACACAGGGATTAGAAAGTAATGTAAAAATTTCATCCCGTTGAAAAGCTCTGCCGGCAAGTTCTAAAAGTGCTTCCACCCCCTGAAAAAACGGTGACTCACCCTCATATTTAAGATCAATTATATTAAGGGGGAGGTTATAGCCATCACTCCCTTTTGAAAAAGTAGTCTCCAGCAGATCAGCATATTCCTGTATATCCGGGGCCATTATGGCAATTTCCGTGAGCCAGAGGCTTTTATCATTATCCAGCATCTGTAATATCTGATTTTTTAATACAGATACTTCACGAAACTTGCCGGTACATGAAAAAAAACCGATGGTTTTATCTGTGGCCATGGACGAAGAAACTATGGCGGCTGCAGCGTTTAAACCGGACTTTTTTGATGCTCCGAAATTTATACAGGATGCTGCACCATTTGCAGAGGGAAAGATTATGGAGCTTTGGAGCCTTCCAAGAATAGTATCCGGAAAATTATTTTTGTAGCATTTGATAAGATTGATATCAAGATTGCCGGAGGAATCTGTAAAATTTTTGTAAATATACTTTAGATGATCAAGGGGAAGCTTACCCAGTGAACTGCGAAGATCAAATATGTTATCAGTATTCTGCTCCCTGGGGCAGCCCTTTTTTTCGTTAATAAGCCCCACAGTATCCAGCATAAAATGTTCTACCCCTGCAAATCGGGATATTTCATAAAAAAAATTCATCTGATTAACAGATAAAAAAGCTGTTCCGTATATACAGATACCCGGAAGGGAGGCTTCAGGCAGGCCGGCGCTCCTTACACCCTGGAGAATATCAGAAAAAGTGGAATATCTCCCATCTTTCAGATATATCGACTCCCATAAATGCTTTTGCCAGTTTTCTCCATAATCATCATCTGCATCCTGGGTGCAGTTCTGGTTATTTTTCCACTTTTCAATGAGATTTGGATAGTTTTGTCCATAATTATAAAGGAGATAACCGATATTTTTTGATGTATCATAAAGCCGATCCAAAAAGGATTTGCCATTATCTGTTTCGGCCTGCTTTTCTTTTTCATCACCCCTTATATAATTTAAAATCAATGAAAATTCAGCGTCCTTTTCACAGGAGATGGTTTTGTTTAACATATTTTTTAATTTATTATAAACAAGATAAACAAGCTCATCTTTAAAAAGGAACCTGGATAGATCACAGGCATTTTTTAATTCCGGGACAGAGCCGATAATAGTCCGGATGGCGTTATCCGGGGATAGAAAATCAATGTTGGCACAGATACCGCTGATGCGGGCAACCTTGAACTTCAGCCACTTTCCCAGGTAATCATTTCCAACAACCACTATTAAAGGCCGGGAGAAAATCCCCTTGGGCTGAAAAATGCCGGAATACTTTTCAAAGAAACTTTCCTGGGAATTGCCAATATATAAATTATATTTTTTCATAATCCCTGAATTCAGCCGGCACTGTTTTTTATAATTCCAAACATGGTTGATGTTAAATAGTTGAGTAGTTACCTGATTCTTTTATAAGGAACAGGCCAGATTCAAATAAAAATTACGCCCGGTTTCCGGTACTTTTATACCGCTGCGAAAAGGATCTCTCTGGTAAGAAAGATGTTCATGGTAATACCGGTCAAAGAGATTATTAACCCCTGCAAATATATTAATTTTTTTAAATTTTACCCCAAACTTTAAATTCATTATTCCCCATCCAGGCGTCTTTTCTTCATTTAGTTCAGGATCAACCCGATGCTGACCATCTGCAAAAATCCCTTCGATTTCTGCAAAATATCTATCCACATCGTATCTCGAAGCTATTCTTATTTGAAGGGGGGGTATTTCGGGCAACGGCTTGTTATGGGTATCATCCCGGGCTCTGGTATAGGAAAGTCCCCCCTGCAGATAAAAATCAAGAGGAAGAAACAGGTTTAGATTAATCTCACCACCGTAGAGAATGGCATCTACATTTCTGAAGCTCCTGGCAGATTTCACGGGCCCCACAAGATCATAAATACTAATAAAATCCTTTACATCACTATAAAAGAATGTTGTCTTTCCGTAGAATATATCTCCCAGATATTTAACACCAAAATCAAACTCACGGTTTTGGGAGGGATTTAGTTCAGGGTTACCCACCCAGTCTGGAATCATTTGCGGTTTTTGCATGGCAATATATCTTTCATCGGGAGCCGGCGGTCTGGTGATACAGCCAAATCCTCCAAAAAATTCTATCTCTTTTACCGGAAAATATAAAATTTGAATATTGCCACCTGCATAAGAGTCTGTTTTTTCTCTATCCATGGTATTATGATATAAGGTGTACAGGCCGGTACGGTCATCATTGGCTTTTGTCTTTGTATAATCGAATCTCATACCCAGGGTTAACCTGATTTCTTCCCCCATGGGTTGACCATATTCCATATAGGTTCCCATATTGCTGGAATCAACATCCGGTATCATCTTCTGTTTTCTCATGGGCAATGTATTTTCAGCGTCCCAGTTTCTGAAATAATAGTCAACCCCAAGGGTTAATATGCCGCCTGAAAGGAGAATATCCGACTCAAGCTTCCCGCCAAGAGTCTCAGCTTCTGCGTAACACCTCATCTTGTATTCATCAAATCCCAGGGACGAAAGCCTTTTTTCATCGGTCATATCATGTTTTACCTGGTTCCAGTAAAATTGAGCTTTAAACTTTTTAATATAATGACCAGGGGCTGAAATCTCATAATTCATATTCAGTCGGTCGGTATCGTCATAAACCGCGTCCATGAGCAGGTAGGGATATATAACATCATCGGCTTCCTGACGAGCATAATCGACTTCCAGCCTGTGATTATCAAGGAGATTAATGCCAAATTTACTCCAATACGTATTAATGGAATAGGCCTTTTCATTTTTTTCCCGTTTTTTATATGCATTGGAACCAGTGGAATCAAATTCTGTGATGCGGTTACCCTTTCCGTCCCTATAGGGGAGGGAGTATCTATGGGAATAACCCAAAAGCAAATCTCCCCCCTCGCCGGCATGGGAAACATTAAAAGAAGCACTTATGTTTTCATCCGATCCTGTAAAAGTATTTATATTCGATTCCCATCCTTTATTGGGCCGGGTGGTTTTGATTTCAACCAGCCCCCCCAGGCTTCCAGGATTTTTAACATCAAAGGGACCCTTTAGAACTGAGATTGTCTCAATCTCCATGAAATCAATGTGGAATGAATTCGGATCCATCCTGTTGGGACAGGCTCCATAAATTCTCATCCCGTCTATCAGAAAATTAATATTATCTCGTTTAAAGCTCCTGAGTACTATATCATTGGCTATTGCTCCCTTTCTAACAGCATTGATTCCTTCAATTACCTTAAGGGCCTCTCCAACATCCCTGGCCGGTGTCTCCCGAATTTCTTTTATGTCAAGACACTCTTCCTGGGGCACCTCCTTTTTCCCTCTGACTATAATCTCTTCAAGAAGTATGGGCTCGGCAAATGAGCTGGTATGAAATATAATAAAAAATATAAAAATCAGAAAATAGTATTTTTTCATTTTTATCTCCTTTTATGGCCATTTCCACAATTTGTTCCTTGATGCCCTGCTCATATGCTCTGTAGCGATATTTCAACATGAACGTTTTAGTTGCACAATCTATATTTTGGCAACGGTAACGCTAAAGTACCAAGGGAATTCCCTCCAGATCTCATAATTTTGTCACTGCCACAATTTGGGCAGATAATTTTTTGAGAACATGGTACATTCTATAATTTTTGATGATGATTCCGTCTTTCAACCGGAAATTGTTGTCTATCAAAAAACGAGCAAAAGCTTTTGGATTACAATTAATTAGAACCCTATCTGCTTAGTTTGTTACTTAAAAGCTACAAGTTATATCTCATTATATACTTGGTAACATAAACATGATACTAATATTATTTTTAAAATTCACAGTGCTCGAATAGAAAATTACAGGGGAAAATACAGAATTTTCTACCCGAGTGTCAGCAGTGTCCGGTTAGAAAATTGCAAGAAAAATACAAAATTTAACTAAATCAAGGAGATATTTTTGACCCATGAACAAAACTTACTCATTCTTTAAATCACTTCTAATATTAGCGGCTCTTTTCCTGTTTGCAAATATTGCCGGTGCCACAGAATTAGATCATGTTACAGATGTACAAAAGTACAACCGTGCAATACATATAATGGCAATGCTATTGGCTGGTTTCGGTTTTCTCATGGTGTTCGTTAAAAAATATGGACGTTCTGCGGTAACAGCAACCTACCTTTTGGTAAGCGTTGCCCTTCCCCTTTATATATTAAAAGACAGCCTGGGGATTTTAGGCGGCTCAGGATCGGAAATAGACAGCCTGATTCTTGCAGAATTTGCCGCGGCAAGCCTTCTTATTTGCGCGGGAGCTCCCCTTGGCAGGTTGAAAATGGGTCAGTACATTTTACTCGCCATTCTATTTGTGCCCTGTTATACCTTTAACGAATGGATTCTCCTTGATAATGGCTTGGGGTTAATATCAAAAGGTGCATTTATTGACACTGGGGGTTCCATTGTTATTCATGCCTTTGGCGCCATTTTCGGGCTTGGAGTAATAATGACCATGACCACAAAAAAAGAGATCGACCTGCCCATTGAATCAGACGCAACAAGCGACAGGTTTTCCCTGCTTGGGAGCATGATTCTCTGGTTATTCTGGCCAAGTTTTTGTGCTGCTCTTGTAATGCCTGAGCTTGTACCCCACACTGCAATAAATGTAATATTAGCCCTTTCAGGCGCTACAATTGCCACCTATTTTGCCTCAATTTCCCTGCGGGGTAAAATCTCAGCAGCAGATATTGCCAATGCCGCATTGGCAGGAGGTGTAGCCATCGGTTCCACCTGTGATTCTGCAAGTTTCCCGGAGGCTTTTATAATCGGGATATTAGCAGGTGGGCTGTCAACATTTGGCTTTGCCATCCTGCAGAATAAGATTGAAAAGATGCTCAACGGTATTGACACCTGTGGGGTCATGAATTTACATGGTATGCCCGGCCTTCTTGGCGGCATAGCAGCTATTTTTATTGTCAACGGTATAAATAAAAGCAGCCAGATGGCAGGTATTGGTGTTACAATTTTTCTGGCCATTGCAACGGGTTTTATCACAGGGAAAATCATTGCTATTCTTGGAAGAAAAACAGAACCATACGATGATCTTGATGAATTTACGGTGTAATAGCCTGTTTAAAAATTAATGATTGAGCGAGGCACGAGTGAGTTTCGCAAAAACTGGCGGAGCAAACTTAGAAATTCAAGCAATTTATTCGCAATAGCGGAAAAAACAATTAAACTTTCCGTATTTTCTTTCTTGCAATTTTTTAACCGTACATTGAAATATTGGGAGATTCAGGCTTTTCTGGTCAGAAGCCAGAAAAGCCTGTAAAATTATTCGGCAGTAAGAAGCCTGGTAGCAGGATTCATCAATAACCCGGAATGGTTATTATCTTCAGAAGCTTTTTTTAATGCTACAACATCTATTCTTTTCCCTTCAGGTCTAAGCTGCACTATAACATCAAAAAGGTCAGCAATACCGGATATGGGCTCGGGAATAATCCCGGGGCCAGGGTCTTCATGCCTGTGGGTGCGGACAGTAAAGCATATTTTTGCAGGTCGTGTTTTTACAAAATCTTTTAGTTCCAGAAGTGTTTCCCGTGCTGAATCATCAAAATTAAAACCATCTATGATAATTAGCTGGGGTGAGAAAATATTATGCTCCACAAGATCGGTGAGTCTCTCTGCAAGTTTTGGAACGCTAAAAGAGTCGACTTTAAATGTCATGATAAATCTGCACGGAAGCATTGTTTCAAGAAGTATATCTGCATCATTAATATTGTTTGTTCCTGCGATCAGGTTAAATATCTCCTTGTACCATAAAGATATTTTATCCACGGGATCATCAAGGCTTACATGAAGTACTTTTTCGTTATTAAGCATCGCGCATAAGGCAAGCTGAACAATGGATGATGTTTTCCCGACTCCAGCTCGGGACAGAATTGCACCAAAGTCACCGTGAGGCATTGAATTTTCAAAATCAAAGCCAAAAAACATTTCAGTGCTGCATGGTATAAAATTTTTTTCAACCATAATGTAATTCCTCGTATAAAAACATATAGGGTGCATTTTAAGCACCAAAAATAATTTGTACTATTTATTTCGTAACTATTCAGCTAAGGATCGGAAATTATATAAATTGAACAAAAATTGTGAAGGATTTTGGTTCAAGTAATTTCATTTCCGATCCTAATATAGTTACTTTATTTCTTTTGTTTTAAATATTCCTCCTGCAAAATTTCCGCGATGGATTGAGGGACAACTTTGTATTCGAAAAATTCCATGGTATATTGCGCCTGCCCCTGTGTCATGGATCTTAAAACAGTTGAAAAACCGAACATTTCAGCTAAGGGGACCCGTGCTTCAATAACACATAAAGTCCCTTCGTCCTGGGAGCCAAGCACCATACCCCGCCGCTGCGTTAAAAGCCCGATAACCGATCCCTGAAATTGCGGAGGAGTTTCAACCACAACCTTCATAACAGGTTCGTTTATCACAGGGGATGCTCTGCGGTATACTTCCCGAAACGCCCCCTTGGCTGCTGCAATAAACGCCATTTCCGAAGAGTCAACAGAATGGGAAGCACCATCATTGATTACAATTTTAATTCCTGAAACAGGAAAGCCCATTTTCAGCCCTTTGGCAAGGGAATCTTTAAAGCCTCTTTCGCAGGAAGGGATGTACTGGGTGGGAATTTTCCCACCGACTACTTTATTTTCAAAGACAAAAATTTCATCGGCAACAGGTTCAATGTAGCCGGCAATACGTCCGAACTGCCCCGCACCTCCGGTCTGTTTTTTATGTGTATAGTTAAATTCAGCTTTTTTTGTAATAGTCTCCCTGTAGGCCACACGGGGTCTGCCGGTTGCTACGTTTGCCGAATATTCCCGACGCATTCTTTCCACATAAACTTCAAGATGGAGTTCCCCCATCCCTTCTATAATGGTTTCGCTTGTCTCATGGTCAACATGGGCCCTGAAAGTGGGGTCTTCCTTTGTAAATCTGTTTAAAGCTTTTGCCATATTAAGACGGGAGTTATTGTCAACAGGGGCAATGGAAAAAGAAATAACCGGATCAGGAACATACATTGATGTCATGGAAAGGCTTAACCCTGCATCTGTAAATGTATCCCCTGATGCGCAGTCGATTCCAAAAAGTGCTCCTATATAACCTGCTGAGAGCTCATCAATATCCTCGATCTGGTCTGCATGAATACGAACAAGGCGGCCGATTTTAATTTTTTTACCGGTACGGGCATTAACAACAGTACTCCCTTTGGATAATGAACCCTGGTAAATACGAATATAAGTAAGCTGGCCATAGGGACCATCTTCCAGTTTAAAAGCAAAGGCGACAACAGGTTTATCAGGATCAGAATAAAGGGGAACAGATTCTTCTTTATTATCTATATTAACAGCTTCGTTTGCAATATCCAGGGGGCTGGGGAGATAATTGGTAACTGCGTTTAATAAGGGTTGTACTCCTATATTTTTATAGGCCGATCCCAAAAAAACAGGGGTTAACTCCCGGCGGAGAGTTCCGGTGCGTACAGCATCCATGATCAGATCAGCGTCTATTTCCCTTTCTTCTATAACCGCTTCAACAAGATCGTCTGAAAATATAGATGCGGCATCTATGAGTTCCTCACGCTTTAAAAGAGCTTCCGCCAAAAGTTCTTCAGGGACATCCGCCATACGGACATCATCACCATTTGCTCCCTCAAAATAGAAAGCTTTCATGGTCACAAGATCAACAATCCCTTTTAAATCAGCCTCCAGCCCCAGGGGAATCTGCATGGTAATGGGATTATGCCCCAGTTTTTCCCTTAGCTGATCAGTTACGCGGGAAGGATTGGCTCCTGCTCTGTCACATTTATTGATAAAGGCGATGCAGGGGACATTGTATCTTTTCATCTGAAGATTGACTGTAATCGATTGGGACTGAACACCTCCCACGGAACATAAAACAAAAACGGCTCCGTCAAGAACACGTAAAGAGCGTTCCACTTCAATGGTAAAATCGACATGTCCTGGAGTATCAATTATATTTACCTGATAATTATTCCATTCACAAAATGTAGCAGCAGAAGCAATTGTAATGCCCCGTTCTTTTTCGAGCTCCATGGAATCCATGGTGGCACCCACCCCATCTTTCCCCTTAACATCATGGATCGCATGAATTCTTTTTGTATAAAACAGAATCCTTTCGGTAAGTGTTGTTTTGCCGGAATCTATGTGAGCACTTATACCTATGTTCCTTACTTGTTCAATATCATATTTCATAATAATTTTAGATTAATTTTATAAAATGTTAATCAATACCCCTGATTTATTTTTTAAATACCCATAAATGCTCAGTCAAACAATCAATTTCTGCAGCGTCCGGTGAGGAAGTTGCAGAAAACAAAATACGGGAAGTTCTAATCGGACAGAAGTTCTAATCGGACAATAGTGAATCACTATTTTAACAAATTGTAATTTATTGGACAATATGCGTATTTAAAAAACAAACCAGTACTAAGAAAAAAGTTAACATACATGATCTTTTTGAATAATTTTGTCAAGAAAAATATTGCTCTTAAGATGAAAAGATAATATATAAATAGGTTTCATGTATTATGTATAAGAAACTTTTACTTTAACAAATTTATAAAAATTATATCAGCAACTTGTATATTATATCCTGTATATTATATATAGTTACGTTCTTCATAAAAAATCAAACAAAATTATAGCCTCCCCAAAAATTATTTTGGATGGGTTATCGTCGGAGATGTAAAAATTTATGAGAGCATTATTGGCCCTTGAAGATGGGCGCACTTTTCCCTGTAGATCATTTACCGGAGCTGGTGAGGCCTCTGGTGAAGTTGTATTTAATACCAGCATGACAGGGTATCAGGAAATACTCACTGATCCTTCATATAAAAATCAGATGGTTACAATGACATATCCCCTGATTGGAAACTACGGTATTAATCATGAAGATATTGAATCAGACCGGATACAGGTTTCAGCTTTCATTGTCAGGGAGTATCAAAAATTTCCCAGCAATTACAGATCCACATCGACCCTTGCAGAATATTTAAAAAAAATTGGGGGTGGTGGAAAAGGAATAATAGGTATAGATCAACTCGACACCAGGGCTCTTACATTGCATATCCGAAATGCCGGTGCCATGCGTGCATTTGTTTCCACCATGGACATTGATCCTGTATCATGCGTTAACAGGGCAAAGCAGATTCCCATGATAAAAGGGGAAGATCTGGTAAAAAAAGTCACCACAGATAAACCATATCTGTGGATAAACGGAGAGCCTTCATTTTCACGGGACAATTTTGCTCCCCTGGATAAAGCCATATGGAAAAACGGGGGCAAAAAATACTCTGTTGTGGTACTCGATTTTGGTGTAAAATATAATATACTAAGATGCCTTGAGAATACAGGATGCGAGGTTCTTGTAATGCCCGGAAAAACTTCTTCCAGGCTTATAAAAAGTCTCCAGCCCGATGGGATTTTTCTTTCCAATGGACCAGGAGACCCTGAACCTGTAAAATATGCTGCTGATACTGTCAGGGAACTGCTGGGATTTTGTCCAATTTTCGGAATCTGCCTGGGACTCCAGATACTCTGGATATCTTTGGGAGGCAAAACATTTAAACTGAAATTCGGCCACAGGGGCGGGAACCAGCCTGTAATGAATCTTGCCACAAAAAAAATAGAAATAACATCGCAAAATCACGGATTCGCAATTGATCCTGACAGCCTGTCTGACAAAAATGCCGAAATAACCCACCTGAACCTAAATGACAGTACAGTGGAAGGATTCAAACATGAAAACCTGATGGTTTCCGCTGTACAGTACCATCCTGAAGCCTCTCCAGGGCCCCATGATGCAGGATATTTCTTTAAAGATTTTACACAAATGATGGAAAAATTTAACAGATAAAATATATGCCAAAAAGAACAGACCTAAAAAAAATTCTTATTATCGGTGCTGGCCCGATTATTATCAGTCAGGCATGCGAATTCGATTATTCCGGTACACAGGCATGTAAAGCCCTTCGTGAAGAAGGGTACAGCGTGATACTGGTAAACAGTAATCCTGCCACCATAATGACTGACCCGGAAATGGCTGACCGAACATATATAGAGCCGGTAACTCCTGAGACAGTTGCAAAAATAATCGAAAGGGAAAGGCCAGATGCTCTTCTCCCCACACTGGGGGGACAAACAGGGCTTAACACTGCCCTGGAAGTTTCCAATATGGGAGTCCTTGATAAATTCGGCGTGGAGATGATAGGTGCATCCATTGAAGCGATCAAAAAAGCCGAAGACAGGGATCTGTTCAGAAAAGCAATGGAGAAAATCGGACTTAAAATCCCCGTAAGTATAATTGCAACCGATATGGAGACAGTCCGCAGAGCAGGGAGGGAAATAGGCCTCCCATTGATAATTCGTCCTAGTTTTACCCTGGGAGGAACAGGTGGAGGAATTGCCTATAATCATGAAGATCTTGAAAGTCTGGCTAAAGCAGGGATGGATGCAAGTCTCATTGGTCAGGTAATGCTCGAAGAATCGATTCTGGGATGGAAAGAGTATGAGCTTGAGGTCATGCGGGATAACAATGATAATGTTGTAATAATCTGTTCCATAGAGAATATGGACCCCATGGGAATTCATACAGGGGACAGCATTACAGTTGCCCCTGCCCAGACCCTGACAGATAAAGAATATCAGAAAATGCGAAATGCGGCCATGGCAATCATGCGGGAAATGGGCGTGGATACAGGGGGGTCAAATGTGCAGTTTGCTGTTAATCCCAAAGACGGGGAGATGATTGTTGTGGAGATGAATCCAAGGGTCTCCAGAAGTTCTGCCCTGGCATCAAAAGCCACAGGTTACCCCATTGCAAAAATAGCTGCAAAACTTGCTGTGGGATATACCCTTGATGAAATTCCCAATGATATTACAGGAAAAACTTTTGCTGCGTTTGAACCGAGTATAGATTACTGTGTTGTAAAAATTCCCAGGTGGACCTTTGAAAAGTTTCCGGAAACAGAAGATTATCTGACAACATCGATGAAATCTGTGGGGGAAACCATGGCCATAGGGAGAACCTTTAAAGAGGCTTTTCAAAAAGGAATCAGATCCCTTGAAATTGGAAGATACGGTTTTGGAGCCGATGGAAAGGATATCAAGGGCAAGAATTCAGAGGAACCATCTTTAGCAGAAATCGAGCAGAAGCTTTCCACACCCAATTCCCTTAGGTTATTTTACCTGCGCCATGCCATTTTAGGGGGTATCGATTTTGATACTATTTTCGGCATGACCGGAATCGATCCGTGGTTTTTGTCTCAACTTAAACAGATTGTCGATTTAGAGCTGACCATAAAAAAAACAGGGGGGAGACTCCCTGTGGAACTTATTGAAAAAGCAAAAATTGCAGGTTTTTCAGACAAACAGCTTGCATTTTTAACCGGAACAACAGAAGAGACAATCAGAAAACAAAGAAACGACCTTGGGTTTAACCCTGTTTATAAACTTGTTGACACATGCGCAGCAGAATTTCAGGCAGTAACTCCATACTATTATTCCACCTATGAAAAAGAGAACGAGGCCAGAATATCAAATAAAAAAAAGGTGATAATTTTAGGAGGAGGCCCCAACAGAATCGGCCAGGGGATAGAATTTGACTATTGCTGTGTACATGCTTCATTTGCCCTTAGGGAAATAGGGGTGGAGAGCATCATGGTAAACAGCAATCCTGAAACCGTTAGTACAGATTACGACACCTCCGACAAATTGTACTTTGAACCCCTTACCCTGGAAGATGTTTTAAATATTGTGGAAACAGAAAAACCCCACGGTGTTATTGTTCAGTTCGGAGGGCAGACCCCTTTAAATCTTTCTGAAGGACTCCATAAGGCAGGGGTAAAAATTCTGGGGACACAACCGGAAAGTATAGACAGGGCAGAGGATCGGGAACATTTTCAGGTAATGCTGAAAAAACTTGGACTGGTTCAGCCGGCAAATGGAATTGCAATAAATTTTGCAGAAGCTGAAAATGTGGCCCAAAAAATAGGCTATCCTGTAATAGTCCGCCCATCCTATGTTTTGGGCGGAAGGGCCATGGCAATAGTATATGTTAAAAAAGATCTGGAGACTTTTGTAAAACTTGCCATAAGCGCATCAAATGAGCATCCTGTATTAATAGATAAATTCCTTGAAAATGCCATAGAAGTTGATGTGGACGCAATTGCAGATGGCACCGAAACGATGATTGCAGGGATCATGGAACATATTGAAGAGGCTGGTGTCCATTCCGGAGATTCAGCATGTGTGCTCCCTCCCCACACAATAAAACAGGATATGATTGATAAAATCACAAAAGCTACCAAGGCCATGGCTAAAGAGCTTAATGTAGTCGGCTTGATGAATGTTCAATACGCAATTAAAGATGATCTTCTTTATATCCTGGAAGTCAATCCAAGGGCGTCGAGAACAATACCCTTTGTAAGTAAGGCCACTGGAGTTCCTTTTGCTAAAATGGCTACAAAGGTAATGCTGGGACATACCCTGAAAAGCCTTGGGCTCACAAAAGAGATCGTCCCTTCCCATATTTCAGTTAAAGAAGCAGTGCTCCCCTTTAACAGATTTCCAGGTGTGGACACACTCCTTGGTCCGGAGATGAAATCCACAGGGGAGGTTATGGGGATAGATACCGAATTCGGAGGAGCATATGCAAAGGCGCAGGCAGGAGCAGGTAATATTCTCCCCACATCGGGTACGGTCTTTATCAGTGTGCAGGATCGTGATAAAAAGGGTATTCTCCCTGTTGCCAAAAAATTTAATGAATTTGGTTTTGCCATAATGGCGACCCGGGGAACATCCTCTTTTTTAAATGACAATGGATTACCAACAAAAAAGATACACAAGGTTTCCATTGGGCGGCCCAATGTGGTTGATGCGGTTAAAAACAGTGAAATACAGCTTATTATTAACACAGGTGCCGGAAACGAGACAAAACGTGACGGATATCAGATAAGACGGGCAGCTATTAAGTTTAATATCCCCTATGCCACCACCGTGGCCGGAGCCATGGCTGTGTGTCATGGTATTGAAGCGATGCTAAATAAGACATTAACAGTTAAAACTATTCAGGAGTATAATACATAACCCAATGATTTATAATAATAAACCCAGGGAAGAATGTGGGATATTTGGAATTTCCAATCATTCTGATGCCGCCAGATTAAATTATTTCGGCCTTTATGCTCTTCAGCACAGGGGGCAGGAAAGTGCGGGAATAGCTGTTGCTGCAGATAATAATATAAATGATCATAAGGCAATGGGTCTGGTATCGGACGTTTTTGATAAAAAACACCTTAAGCAGTTAAAAGGAGAGCATGCCATAGGGCATGTCCGGTATTCAACCACAGGAAGCTCTGTAATTGCAAACGCCCAGCCTTTTGTCATCCGCCACAGAAAAAAGTCCTATGCCATAGCACATAATGGGAATCTGGTAAATGCCCATATATTAAAAAACGAACTGGAAGAAGCAGGCTCCATATTTCAAACCACCATGGACAGCGAAATTTTCCTTCACCTTTTTGTAAAAAACCTGAAATTCGGTTTTGAACAGGCCATTGTCAATTCAGTGACAAAGCTTAAGGGAGCATTTGCCTTTGTGGGGTTAACATCAAGGGGAGAAATTTTTGGTGTAAAAGATCCAAACGGATTCAGACCACTATGCCTGGGGAAATTGAACGGGAGTTATGTGCTTGCCTCTGAATCATGCGCCCTGGATCTTGTCCAGGCAGATTTTATCAGGGAACTCGATCCCGGCGAAATACTTATTATCAGCAAGGATGGTTTAAAGAGCATAAAGCCGTTTGACAAAATCAAACAGACATTTTGTATATTTGAGTTCATATATTTTGCCAGACCCGACAGCATATTATTTGGAAAAAATGTTTACCAGGTAAGAAAAGCCCATGGAAAATGCCTTGCCAGGGAGGCTCCTGTGGATGCTGAGCTTGTCATGCCCTTTCCTGATTCAGGTACATATGCTGCTTTAGGCTATTCCGAAGAATCCGGGATTCCTTTTGAAATGGCGATGATCCGGAACCATTATGTGGGCAGAACCTTTATTCAGCCGACCCAGAGTATGCGTGATTTTGCAGTCAGGGTAAAATTAAATCCTATAAGCAGCCTTTTAAAAGGTAAGGAGATCATAATAATAGAGGACTCGGTGATCAGGGGAACAACAGTCAAAACCAGGGTAAAAGCGCTGCGGGAGCTGGGTGTAAGCAAAATTCATTTGCGTGTTGCCGGTCCGGCGCACCGTTTTCCATGTCACTATGGAATCGACTTTTCCATAAAAGGTGACCTGATCGCTGCAAATATGTCCACAAAAGAACTGCAAAATTATCTTAATCTGGACTCTTTACATTATTTAAGCCTTAACGGACTCCTCGAATCCACGGGGGTAAAAAAACCTGAAAATAATTTCTGCAAAGCATGCTTTGATGGATGTTATCCTGTGGATTTTGGTAAAGAATTATCAAAAGATTGTCTCTCAGTATAATTAAGGAACGGAGATGAAATAAGTTGAGCAGAAACAGCGCAGGATTTTGGCCCATATACAAGGCG
>CAZNFB010000028.1:0-17687 GCA_964572105.1 uncultured Desulfobacteraceae bacterium | reverse complement strand
AAATTTATTCGCAATAGCGGAAAAAACAATTAAACTTTCCGTATTTTCTTTCTTGTAATTTTCTAACCGGACACTACTGATCTTGCATACGATTTTGAATAAAATTTGTATATATACAAATTTTTATTGCACGATGGGGTATCCCCCGTTCCCCCAGGCTTTTATACCTCCGGCCAGGCTGTGAACATGCTTAAAACCTTTGCTTTGAAGAAAACTTGCGGCAATATTACCCCTGTACCCGATTCCGCAGGTTACGATTATTTCCTCATTTTTTGAAATATCGGGAGTTTTTTTCAATAAATCAGTAAGGGGATAGTGCTTGGCCTCTTTTATGCGGATAGAATTCCATTCGTCTAAAGTTCGAACGTCAAGGAAATGTTTGTAATCGCCGGTGTCAAGTTTTTCATTTAATTTTGCGGATGAAATCTGCCACAATTGTGAAATGGGATAACCGGCTTCCAGCCAGCTTGTAATCCCGCCGTAAAGATAACCAATGATATTATCATAGCCTATCCTGTGAAGCTCAATGCACATGTTATCATATTTTTTTTCATCATCAACCACCAGAATAAGCTCGGATCGAGGATCTATTACCATTCCTATCCAGTTGGCGGTCTGTTTGGCAAAACCAATGTTAATGCTGTTTGGTATATGTGCCCCTCCAAAGGAGATATTATCCCTGGTATCCAGCAGCACAAGCCCTTGTTCCAGAAAATCCTTTACCTGCTTGGGAGACAGATCCCTTGTTATTGGGCAACGTTCAAGAAGGGGTGCTCCTTTTTTATTGGTATCTATTATATGGGTAAAACTTTTAGGCCTTTCTGGAAAGCTGCCCGTCATTGTCTTTAAAAAATCATCTTTTGAAAGATTAAAAAAGGGATTGTTCTCTTTTTCAAATCCAATGGTAGAGCTCGATTTTGAGCTCATTCCCTTGCCGCAAAGGGAACCCTCACCGTGGGCGGGAAACACCTCTATGCTGTCAGGCAAATGTCCCAGTTTATTATGAAGTGAATCATAGAGATTGGCTGCCTGTTCGTTTACCAGTTCTTTTCCGGCCAGATCAGGCCGGCCGACATCTCCTACAAAAAGGGCATCTCCGCTTAAAACAAGCCAGGGCTTATCACTCCTTGATTTGTCGGTAACAAGGATAGAAATGGAATGGGGGGTATGACCAGGGGTTTTGATTATCTTAAGCCTGACGTTGCCAAGGTCAAAGATATTTCCTTCATCAACCGGCTTGAATTTGTATTCTGCCGGAGAATCTTTAAGGAGGTAAATATCAGCGCCTGTTCGTGAACTCAGCTCCATATTGCCTGATACATGATCGGCGTGTATGTGGGTTTCAAAAATATGTGTAATCTGCATGTCATTTTCACGGGCAATATTAATGTAATCTTGCACATCCCTTTTGGGATCGACAATACAGGCCACCCGGGATGCGGGACATCCGATGAGATAGGATAAACAGCCTAATCCCTTAGTAGTAATTTGCTTAAAATACATTCTTTCCCCTTTTTTTTATATGAAAAATATAAAGTAACTATTCAGCGTCACTGGTTTAAGATATGCTGCAGGTTTAATCAGATTATACCTGCCACTGTACATATTAGCTGAATATTTACGAACAATCATTATAAAGGGTTGGTTATAGCTTTAACCATCAGATGCCAGAGCTGAGTCTTTGTAAAAATCGAAAAACTCTGGTTTCTTGAGCACAGCGAGTTTCAGAGGTTTTTAAATTTTATTATAGCCTAGTGTATTGCTGAAGTTAGAACCAAGCCCTCAACAAATATTTTTTTCATGTGTTGTTTTTACAGGCAAGCCGTTTAAGTCCCCGTTGTACGCTTCTTTGCAAGCCTTTATGCTCAAGATAATTTTTATCCGGCTCGGAGTATGAAATCAAAATTTTACGATATTCATCGGCGAGTTTCTTATTTCTTACCATTATTTCAGCCATTGCCTCGGGTGCTCCCCAGCCGACACCCCCTGACTCGTCATTAAGACTCCACATGAGACGGCGCATAATAACACGGGCTGATTCAATGTCGTGGTCGGCAAGCTTTGCAGTAATAATACCGATTGCAACCGCAGCCCGGTGCTCTATTTTTTCATCAATGCTGCATAGAGAGGAGATAAGGGGATTTATAACTTTTCTTGCAGGAAGTTTGTTTATTTCTTTAATTGCTTCAGTAAAATTATCCTGACAGAGTAAATTACAAATTTTCTTTTTTATTTTTCTGTAGCCATCTTCCATTTATGCAATACCCGCCATGATTTACTCCAGCACGAAAACAGAATCACCCCATCGGACTAAAAGGATTGGTATGGATTGTCAGATAATTACCCGATTTTAAAATTTGGCACAAGGCCAGACAGCAGTGTCCGGTTAGAATCTTGCGTGAGGGGAGTTTAATTGTTTTTGTAGCGTATTATATAATACGCAGGCGATCGATAAGTAAGTGAAATTATTTATGTGACGGTCTATGGTGGTAAAACCGCTGGTCTATAATAAGGCTATGCCTTGAAACATACGTTCCCAGGCATAGCCTGGGAACAAAGCCTAAAATTTCTGATAATAAGATTTAAGTTATTCTTCTTTTGAAAAATCTTCCTTACCTGCGGCGCATACAGGGCACACCCAGTCATCCGGTATATCTTCAAATTTTGTTCCAGGAGCTACTCCATTATCAGGATCACCCTCTGCCGGGTTATAAACATAGCCGCACACTTCGCATAGATACTTATCCATAATAAAAATATCCTTAATTAAATATTATACCTCGCAGCGTATTAAAAGGGGTCAAAGCTAGAAGCAAACCCCAAAACTTTAAGCTCCCGTATCAAGAGAACACTTGGTGAAATCAATTTCTTTGCCGCACGACTTGCATAAATGCGTCTTATTGAATTCATCAGAAAAAATTTCGTTTTCCTTTTTGCAATTCGGGCATTTGCATTTAAAAACCTTTAAATCTTTGAATTGTTCAAAACCGGGGCAATGTTGTGGTGTTGACATAATATTCTCCTTTACATTTGACTTGAATAAAAAAATAATACATCGTTTAATATAATTAAATTCCCATTTTTTTGGCAATATCCTTGCCGTAATCATGGGCCATATTAATACCGCCTCCAAGATTGGCTGATTTAAGCATTAAAGGACCGCTAACCATATTCATTTTATAAATATTTTCCATTGTGCCATAAATACGTTCCGGAGCTTCTCCACTCCACCCAAAAGCACCAAAAGAGCCTCCCACCTTCCCTTCAAGATCAGCTTTTTCAGCCAGAAACAAAAAAGTTTTCATGGCTTGCATCATATCACCATGGTAGGTTGCAGAGCCTAATAAATAAGCATCATAGTCGGCTAAATCCATTTCATTTTTAATGTTTTTCACATCAATAATTGTTGCATCGATCCCTTTAATTCGCAAACCTTCGGCAATTAATTCCCCTATTTTTTTTGTCTGACCTGATCTTGTTGAATAGACAATAAGTGCTTTTGCCATTTTATATAGCCCCCGTTACTTGTTCTTATCAGTTTCTGTGTATCCAGACAAAGTTGTTACGCCTTCCAGTTCCCGTGCAGGTTGCAATAGGCTCTGGCGATGATATTATCAATATCCGCCTCAACTTTAAAGGCGGCTTCAGGCGTATCTCCAGGTTTTAAAAACTGTGAACAGACCGTGTCCCCGGCAATAATCTCTATCCACTCAATATAATGCTTTTCTTCCATGGGATGAGCAACTTTCCCTACTTTTACCTTAACGCCTCCATCAATCTTAGCTATTACAGGAACATGTTTTTCCTTTGCAGCATCAACTGTATTTTCAGTTAAAAGGACCATGTCCTGGCCGCAGCATTGCATAGCACCGCCGCCTCCATGCATAACCTCGGTGATATTGCCGCATAGATCGCATTTATAAATTTCAAATTTTTCCGCCATTTTTTAATCCTCCTCTATTATTTTTTTAACTCAACAAGTTTTTTGCCGAGTAATTTTATGTGCGCCATCTCCTCTTTAATAATAGAATCAATTTTTTCCTTTCCGAATTTTTCCGGCACAAGATCCTTCATACCAAGATAAAAGACTATGGAATCTTTCTCTGCCGTCAGGGCCTCTTTTAGTATCTCCTCCATGGAGCTGGTATCTATCTTTTTTTCGAAAAATACTCTGGTATCCGCAAGTGCACGAAGGTAGAGCACCGTTTCATCTTCAGGGTCGAATATAGTGGGTATTTTTTCTTTTTCGGAAAGCTGAGCCCTCAGGGAGGCAAAGGTCTTTTCATGCTGATCTTCCATTTGAGCGAGTTCAAGAAGATATTCACTCTTTTGGGAATCAGAAATCCCTTTGGCAGCATTTCTGTAAAATGCAGCGCCGTTTCTTTCGATCTGCTCTGCCATCTCAAGTATTTCATTCATGTTAAAAACGTAAGCCATTTACTTCTCCTTTATTAATAATTTTCACCGAGCAATTCAAAATGCGCCTGCGGGTGAGCACACGCCGGGCAGTTGCCGGGGGCTTCATCACCTTTATGGAGATAACCGCAGTTACGGCATTGCCATGTAACCTTTGAATCTTTTTTAAATACTTGGCCTGCTTCAATATTTGCTGCAAGCATATTATACCTTTTTTCATGCTGTTTTTCGGCAACCGCTATTGCTTCAAAAATCATGGCAATTGCATCGAGCCCTTCATCCCGGGCTATTTTTGCAAAACCAGGATACATTGTTGTATGCTCATATCTCTCCCCCTCGGCTGAGGCTTTCAGGTTTTCCAGTGTGGATCCGATTACGCCTGCGGGAAAACTGCCTGTAATCTCAACTTCGCCCCCTTCGAGGAGCTTGAAAAGCCTTTTTGCGTGTTCTTTTTCCTGGTTTGCAGTCTCTTCAAATATTGAGGCCATCTGAACCAAACCTTCTTTTTTTGCCTTGGCCGCAAAATAGGTATAGCGGTTTCTTGCCTGGGATTCCCCTGCAAATGCAGTTAAAATATTTTTTTCTGTTTGTGATCCTTTTAAAGCAGCCATAGTCTTTTCCTTTTTTTATTTAAAGTTCAAAATTATCCCCCATGCCGGATTAGTACCATAGTCTGGGGGGGGGAGGGCAAGTTTTTTGTTATTAGCCACCTTTTTTTTTACTTTTCAGCCAAGGGGCCTAAACGCTTTTTTGCCGGCGCCGCATATGGGGCACTTCCAGTCTTCGGGGAGATTTTCAAATTTGGTCCCTTTTGTTATTTTACCCTTTTTATCTCCCTTGTCCGGGTTATAAATATACCCGCAATTTGCTGTCTGGCACTGGTGCATTTCTTCTGGTTTTACCATTTTATACCCCTTTTAAAAAAACTATTCAGCTAAAAAATTACAAGCTGTTTACGATTTATGTTAATTCTTTTCTTAACTTAACATCAAAAAATGTGCCATTTGCTTTTAATAAATTTTGAAAAAAATTCTATTCATCTTTATTTGTCAGTCCCTCAAAATCTTAAATCATGTAATTTCAAAGTATTATGACTTTTACTTTTGCTGAAAGGCCTCGATTTTTATTTTTAACAACCGATTAATATTATGTCAGTCTGTGATCTATCTGTTTTTATCTGAAACAATACTGTATCATGATACAAAAGCTTACCATGGGCAGTACTGTTTATTATATGGGCAGTACTGTTTATTATAAAGAATGTTGGGGCTGGTTTTAAATCAAGATAAAACCAACCCTGGAATCTTAAATGCCTGTTTAATATTTTTTTGCTGATTTTTTTTGAATTTACGTTTATATTAAAACAAATCAATAAAAAACAGTAACAATGTGCATAATCAGGAAAACCATGTCCCTTATAAACAATGAACTGCGACTCGCCAACGACTTTGTTCAATACACTGGGAGCAATATTTTTTTAACGGGGAAAGCCGGCACCGGCAAAACAACCTTTCTCCATAATCTGTATAAAAACACGGCAAAGAGGATGATTGTCACCGCCCCAACCGGTGTTGCAGCGATAAACGCCGGCGGAGTAACGCTCCATTCTTTTTTTCAGCTCCCCTTTGGTCCTTTTGTGCCGGGGAGCGAAACATATGAGCGTAATAATCAGCGCCAGTTCAGGTTCAGCAAAGAAAAAAAACAGATTATACAAAGTCTTGATTTGTTAGTGATTGACGAAATAAGTATGGTGCGGGCAGATTTGCTCGACGCAGTGGATTCTGTGCTCCGTCGCCATCGCCGCAATAAACAGCCCTTTGGCGGGGTGCAGCTGCTTTTAATCGGCGACCTCCACCAGCTTTCTCCGGTGGCAAGACAAAATGAATGGGACCTTTTGCAGCAACATTATGAGTCGGTTTATTTTTTCAGCAGCAAAGCACTTGGCCTTACCAAACTCCTCACCATTGAACTAAAGCATATTTATCGCCAGTCAGACCCGAATTTTATAAAACTCCTGAATCGGGTACGTGACAATCGGTTTGATGAATCATCCATGGCGGGTCTTAATCAGCGTTACATTAAGAACTTTACACCGGATGAAGATCAGGGCTATATTACCCTGAGCACCCACAACCGCAGCGCCGATTCCATCAATTATGCCAAACTTGGAGATCTGCCAAAAGAAGAACACCATTTCAAAGCAGAAATTTCCGGAGATTTTCCTGAACACATATATCCCACCCCGGCTATCCTCCTTCTTAAAGAGGGTGCCCAGGTGATGTTTGTGCGCAATGATCCCTCTTCTGAAAAAGCCTACTACAATGGTAAAATTGGAAAAATAACCAAAATTTCGAGCAAAGAGATCAGTGTTATCTGCCCTGGTGATCCCCAGGAGATCGTGGTGGAACCGATTAGCTGGAAAAATATCAAATACACAGTGAATCAGGAGAATAAGGAGATCAAAGAGGAAATAATCGGTCAATTCAAGCAATATCCTCTGAAACTTGCATGGGCAATCACCATCCATAAAAGTCAGGGACTGACTTTTGAAAAGGCCATTATCGATGCCGAAGCAGCTTTTGCCCATGGTCAGGTTTACGTGGCCTTGAGCCGGTGTAAAACTCTGGAGGGGATGGTCTTAAGCTCTCCCATTTCATCCAGGGGAGTAGAGACGGACAAAGCAATAATGCTCTTTGACGAAAATGTTCACCAGAACCCACCATCTGAAAATAAGCTCCAGGCAGCTAAAATCAGCTATCAGCAGCAGTTACTGCTTGATTGTTTCGATTTTTCACTATTACGCAACCGTCTAAATTATTTTACCCGGCTTTTGACAGGTAACGCCAGAGTGGTTCAGGTTTTAGGGATTGAAGATATCAGCCTGCTGGAGAAAAACGCCGTAAAAGATATTTTTATTGTTAGTGAAAATTTTAAGCGGCAATTACTCACAATTTTTACAGATGGGGGGCTTCCTGAATCAGATGCTGTTATTTTGGAACGGATCAGCAAAGCATCATCATGGTTTAAGGAAAAGTTTACCGAAATTTTTGAGGAATCAGTACCAAAATTGCACGTGGAAACAGATAATATCGAACTTCGTAAAAAAATCGGGAATGTTTTAAATAATCTCAAAAAAGAGATCGCCGTAAAAACGGCCGGCATAAAGTGCTGTGAAAAAGGATTTACACCATCAAATTTCCTGCGTGCTGTTTCAGCCGCTGAAATTGACTTTACCCCTGAAAAAGAAAAAAAGCGTCAGTCCCCGGATTATACTGAATCGGACGTTGCCCACCCAGAGCTGTTCCAGACTCTGAGAGACTGGCGTTCCAGCAAGGCCAGGGAGGAAGATGTTGCCCATTTTCAGGTTTTACACCAACGGGTATTGATCCAGATTGTGATATTTTTGCCTGACAATACTGCTGATCTAAAGAAAATAAATGGCGTCGGCAACAAAACCATTGAAAAATATGGCGAAGAACTTGTGGGCCATGTTTTGGCCTATCGAAAAAAACATGGTATAGAGGACGTCCTGCTGCCGGAACCTAAAAAACTTCCAAAAGAGAGTACCCCTGTAAAGCAATTAACTGATTCACCTACCAGTACAAAAAATATAAGCTTTGCTATGTTCAATAAAGGATTAACCATTGACCAGATAGCAAAGGAAAGAGGCCTGGTACAATCTACCATTGAAGGGCATCTGGCTTTTTTTGTGAAAACAGGAAAACTGGATATTAACAAGTTGCTTTCACCTGAAAAACAACAGGCCATTGAAAAAGAATTTCCTGCAGATCAGAATAATTCCCTCAGTGAAATAAAAAATGCCATGGGAGATGATTATTCCTATGGAGAAATCAAAATGATGCTGGCTCACCAGAGACATCTGGATAGGAAATAACGTCAATAAGTTCAGCCCGATGGATTCTTTCTTAACGCTCTCTAATCGATTCAAACAATTTCAAAGCTTTAATCAGGTTATACCTGAAGCATGTCTTTAATCAGCGCAGCTGAATAATTATAAAAGTCTTAGAAAGTGCAATCCCTTATCGAATTAGCTTGACTTGTTAAATAGAGTAACTTATATGAGAAAAAAACACTTTACACATAAATAAGGAATTTTTTATGAATTGGGATTGGGAAAAATTAAAAGCACAGCAGGATAAAAGCAGTAAACCTCCAAGCATGGATGATATCATTGAAAAGATTAAAAATGTAAAAGCGCCTTTTGGCAGGCCGCTTTTTTTTCTTGTCATCCTCGTTGTTTTAATTTTTGGTTCATCTGTCTTTTATACTGTGGGTGTGGATGAAGTGGGAATCGTGCAGCAGTTTGGGAAATTTCAGCGTATTGGTCAACCAGGCCTTAACTTTAAATTACCCGCTGGAATTGAAAAGGTGACAAAAGTTAAAGTAAAACGTATTTATAAGGAAGAATTCGGGGATCGGGGAGCAAGGGATGATTACAGAACACGTTATGCCTCCGGGAACGAGGACTTGAATGTTACACTAATGCTCACAGGTGATCTTAATGTTGCCATTGTGCCATGGATTGTTCAATACAAGATTAAGGATCCTTATAATTATCTTTTTAAGGTGAGAAGTGTTCAAAGAATTCTGGTTGATATGGCAGAGTCCTCCATGCGGCTTGTGGTGGGAGATAGAGGAATTAACGAAGTAATTTCAAAGCGTGAGGAAATAGCTCTGGCAGCCATGGATGTGTTACAGGCCGAGTTAAATAAAGCGGAGGCCGGTATAAAAATTGTTACTATAGAGATGAAAAAAACAAATGTTCCAGGGCCTGTTCAGTCATCATTTAACGAGGTAAACCAGGCTATCCAGGAAAAAGAGAAAATGATTTATCAGGCAAAAGAAGATTATAATAAAGCGATCCCTGCTGCAAGGGGTACTGCCGAAAGGACTATAAAAGATTCCGAAGGGTATGCCCTGGATAGAGTAAACAGAGCCAAGGGTGACGCTGCAAGATTTATTTCCGTTTACGAGGAATATGTAAAAGCAGAAGATATCACTAAAAGGCGTTTGTACCTTGAAACCTTTAGGGAACTTTTTCCCAAACTTGGACATAAATATATAGTTGATTCAGAGCTGGATAGTTTTTTGCCTTTGCTTAATCTTGGTACGCAGGAAGGGGTAACTAAATGAATTATAAAGGATTTGTAATAATTGTTGCCGCGGTTGCATTAATTGTAGCCTTTGCTTCCGCTTATACGATTGATGAAACAGAGCAGGTGGTTGTTACTCAGTTCGGCAGGATCGTGGGAGATCCTGTCATCAAGCCGGGTCTTCATTTTAAGGTCCCGTTTGTTCAGAATGTAAATTATTTTCCGAATAATCTTTTGGAGTGGGATGGTGACCCTGGGCAGATTCCTACTTTGGAAAAGACATACATATGGGTGGATACTTTTGCCCGGTGGAAAATTGTCGATCCTGTTAAGTTTTTTCAGACTGTGAATAATGTTTTCACTGGCATGGGACGGCTTGATGATATAATTGATCCTGCCACAAGGAACATGATCACTTCTCACAAGCTTATTGAAACTGTCAGAACAAGCAATAGAGTCATAGATAAAATGGAAGCTATTGAAGATGACTCTGGTGGAGACAATGCCGATATACTTACCATTGAAACAGGAAGAAGTAAGATAGTAGCCGGAATTTTAAAGCAGGCTAAACCCAAGCTGGCAAAATTCGGTATTGAACTGGTTGATGTGCAGATAAAACGGATTAATTATGTTGAGGCGGTCAGGCAGTCTGTGTATGGACGGATGGTAGCTGAGCGGAAACAGAAGGCTGAAAAATATCGTTCAGAGGGGACGGGAGAAGCTCAGAAAATTCTTGGAAGCAAAGAGCGTGATCTAAAAGAGATAACTTCGGAAGCTTATAAAGAAGCGCAGAAAATTAAGGGGAGGGGTGATGCTGAAGCTACAAAAATATTTGCTGAAGCATATTCCAGGGATTCTGATTTTTATACCTTTATCAAGACATTGGAAATATATAACACATCACTGGGTAAAAACAGTTCGCTTGTTCTTTCAACAGATTCTGATTTTTTAAAATATCTGAAGGGCTATTCAAAATAGGTGTAATGCACTCTGTCTGTGAGCAGGCCGAGTGCATTATAACTTTTTATATAAAAAATTCACCACCTTCGGTCGACGTACTACTGCTACAATCCCGGTACGCCTCCCTCAGATCTTTTCATCTGTCCTTGTCCCAAATTTTAAAATTCATTTGGAAAGTGTATTTATTTACCTTTTCTTCTCTGGTGCCTGGTTCTGGCTAAAAGTTTTCTGTGTTTATGCTTCCGCATTTTTTTCTTTCTTTTTTTTACTACGCTACTCAATCAATCACCTCCAGTCTGTTAATTCATTGATAAAATAATATCTGAATATTTTGCTTATTCAAATAACATTATTTTATATTATCTGTCCATGCTTTTTTTATGAATAAACTTGAAAAATTTAGTGCTGATCAGATTAAGATTGTCAGCAACACAGCTGCAGTGGCTGAAGATCTTGTGAATAATTTTTATAAGATGTCTCAAAGCCAGTGGTTTGGCAGACGATATGACATTAAAACCCTGGCCGATTTAAAAGGTGATGAAGTTATTCACGGGCCCTTTGCCCAGGTAGTCAGGTATGAGGGGAAAAAAAAGGATGCAACCCTTGGCTCCTCTACCTATGATTTTTATAAAATATGCATCCAGGATCATTCAGTCCTTTCGGTTTTAAGTCAGTATCCGGAAATAAAACTTTCACCTTTTATTCTTTATATAGTAGCTCACGAATTAATTCATGTTTTGCGGTTTTGTAAATTTTTTCAGAATTTTGATGCGTCTTCCCATGAAAAGATGGAAGAAGAAGGGCGCGTTCATGCACAAACCCGTAAAATTATTGAGCCTGTTAATATTCAAGGGCTGAAATCTGTTTTAAAATTTTACAAAAGATGGGATAAATCTTTTTGATCTCTTGACAAGGTTAAAAGACTGACTATCTTTATCATAATTTAATGCGCCTTCAGGTAGCCAGGAGGAAATATAATGCCGATTTATGAATATGAATGTACTGAATGCGGGAAAGTAAAAGAAGTGCTCCAGAAGTTTTCAGAAAAGCCCCTTGAAACATGTGAGACTTGTTCTGGTAAGCTGCATAAGTTAATATCCCATAGCAGCTTTCATCTTAAAGGCTCGGGGTGGTATGTAACAGATTATGCTAATAAAACGTCACAGAGTTCTTCTCCTGCCGATAAAAAAACTGAAAAAAAAGTCCCCACGCCGGACAAGGATGTCACTAAGCCGACAGCCAGCAAATCAACAGATAATGACTCATAGGTTTTGTTTTTAATAATCTGCCAGGATATGCGCAAAATTTATGAAAATTTCACTTTACAAACATTAAAATATGATTATTTTTAAGATTCAATTCTAACTACTCATTTAATTTATTTGGAGGAGATTTAAAACGATGAAACTGAGACCTTTGTATGACAGAATTCTAGTAAAGCGTGTTCCGGAAGAAGAAAAAACCAAGGGTGGAATAATTATTCCTGACTCGGCCAAAGAAAAACCTGCAGAAGGGATAGTCGTTACTGTGGGAAATGGAAAGTTTGATGACAGTGGTAACAGAGTCGCCCTTGAAATCAAAGAAGGTGATAAGGTCCTCTTTTCCAAATACGGTGGAACCGAAGTAAAAATTGAGGGTGAAGACTATCTGATCATGCGTGAAGATGACGTTTTGGGTATAATTGAATAATAAATAAAATTTACTATAGATGGAGGTTTGCACAAGATGGCTAAAGTGATCAAATATGATGCAAAAGCCCGTGAAGCTATGCTGGAAGGCGTTAAAACTCTTGCAGATGCGGTTATTGTTACCCTTGGACCTAAAGGCAGAAATGTTTTAATAGATAAATCATGGGGCTCACCCACAGTCACTAAAGATGGTGTTACTGTGGCCAAGGAAATTGAGCTTGAGGACAAGTTCGAAAATATGGGAGCCCAGATGGTAAAAGAGGTTGCCAGTAAAACAAGTGATATGGCTGGAGACGGAACAACAACGGCTACGTTGCTTGCCAGATGTATTTATGAAGAAGGGCAGAGACTTGTTGTAGCCGGGAACAACCCCATGTCCGTTAAGCGTGGAATAGATAAAGCTGTTGAGACTGCGGTTGCCCAGCTTAAAACCTTTAGCAAAGATACCAAAGATCAAAGGGAAATCGCTCAGGTTGGAACCATCTCTGCTAATAGTGACATCACCATCGGTAATATTATTGCAGAAGCCATGGAAAAAGTCGGTAAAGAAGGGGTTATCACCGTAGAAGAAGCAAAAGGAATGGAAACAACCCTTGATGTGGTTGAGGGAATGCAGTTTGACAGGGGTTATCTTTCTCCCTACTTTGTCACCGATCCGGAAAAAATGATCTCCTCCCTTGAAGAACCGTATATACTGATAAGTGAAAAAAAAATCAGCAATATGAAAGATCTTCTCCCTGTACTGGAGCAGATTGCTAAAATGGGTAAGCCCCTCATGATTATTGCAGAAGATGTTGATGGCGAAGCCCTTGCGACTCTTGTTGTAAATAAATTAAGAGGCACCCTGCAGGTTGCGGCTGTTAAAGCCCCTGGCTTTGGTGATAGAAGAAAGGCAATGCTGGAAGATATAGCAATCCTCACAGGGGGACAGCTTGTTTCTGAAGATTTGGGTATAAAAATGGAAAACATGACTGTTGCAGATCTTGGAACAGCCAAACGTATTACAATGGATAAGGATAATACAACCATTATAGACGGTGCAGGTTCCCGCGCTGCTCTGGAAGGGAGAGTTAAGCAGATCCGTGCCCAGGTTGACGAGACAACTTCAGATTATGACAAGGAAAAACTTCAGGAACGTCTTGCCAAATTGATCGGCGGAGTTGCTGTAATTAATGTGGGTGCTGCAACAGAAACCGAGATGAAAGAGAAAAAAGCCAGGGTTGAAGATGCGTTGAATGCAACACGTGCTGCGGTTGAAGAGGGTATTGTGGCCGGCGGCGGAGTTGCTCTTGTTCGTTGCATATCTTCACTGGATGTTCTTGATCTTGCTCCTGAGGAAATGGCAGGAGTCGGAGTTGTCAAACGTGCCCTGGAAGAACCAGCACGGCAGATTGCCAATAACGCCGGTGTTGAAGGTTCGGTTGTTATTGAAAAAGTAAAGAATGGAGAAGGTCCATTTGGTTATAATGCAGCAACTAATACTTTTGAAGACTTGATTGCAGCAGGCGTTATTGATCCTACAAAGGTTGTACGTTTTGCCCTTCAAAATGCAGGGAGCGTGGCTTCCCTGATGCTGACCACCGAAGCGATGATAGCTGATTCTCCTGATGAAAAATCAGATATGCCTGCAATGCCTGCCGGTGGCGGAATGGGCGGAATGGGCGGAATGGGCGGAATGGGCGGAATGATGTAATAACTGCTCCTTAGTAAAAAATAAAAAGGAATTATTTTTTTTATTATCCTTTTTTTAAAAAAGTCCTTATGCTTCTTATGCGTAAGGGCTTTTTTTTGTGGATTTTTTTATTTTTTCTTGATTATATATCTAAATAATGTAAACAAATAAAAAAAGTCAGGTAACTATTCAGCGTCGCTGATTTAAGATACGCAGCAGGTTTAATCAGATTATACCTGTTGCCGGACATATTAGCTGAAGAGTTATCAAAAGTTAATCCATGAATTGTTGTCCATGGATAGTTTCGAATCTGAAAATTCATAGTATTACAAATAAGTATTACGGATAAAATTTATTTTACCTGGAGGATATCATGAACAACGAAATAAAATTAAAGGTATTAACCGGCGTAAGTCTGCTCGTTGCAATGATTTTTCTATTCCCTTTTAATGGTTTTGCTGAGGAAAAAACCGATTCGTCAAATTTTAAAGCAGGGTTTTATTATACAATTAAAAAGGGTGATACTCTATGGGATTTGTCAGAACAATTTTCCGATTCTCCATGGATATGGCCTAACTTGTGGAGTGATAATAAACAGGTTGCAAATCCGCACTTGATTTATCCTGGTGAAAAAATACGAATATTTCATAAGGAATGGCTGACCAAAATGGGTGTGCCAAAAGCGGTAAAAGACCCGACTTTTTATGTTTATCCTCAGATTTTCAGAGCGGGGTTTATTAAAAAAAAGGCTGTGACACCTGTGGGGACTATTTTTAAAGTTCGAGATGATAAGGTCATGATAAGTGAGGGGGACCTGGTTTATATAAGGGAAGAAAAAGGGGGACCCCTTGTTAAAGGGGCTAAATATATGATTTACAGGGCTATGAATCCCCACGCAGATGGTTTGACTGATGAGTATGTCGGGATTCAGCATTATATGCTGGGTTTGGCTGAAGTTTATAAAAATGAGCAGGGTTTTGTTCTGGCGAATGTTATAAAATCATTTAGAACTATCAGAAAAAACGATCTGATCATGCCCTATGAAGAAGTTTTGCCATATATTGAGCTGAAGCAGAGTAAAGAAGGCCTTGATGGTGAAATTATTATATCAGAGGAACATCAGGTGATGTTTGGAGATACAACCATAGCCTTTATTGATAGAGGTGTTAAGGATGGAGTAACCCAGGGGCAGCAATACAGTATATATTCCCAGGATAAAGGCTCTCTGCGCGACTCAGGTGACAAAAAGGTTCTTTTGCCCCCTGAGGAGATTGGAAGTCTTTTAGTCCTTCGCACAGAGCCTGAAACATCCACAGTGCTGATAACAAAGTCGGAAAGAGTTATTGAAGCAGGTTCCAGGATTTGTTATCCCCTTAAATAAATAGGAAAATGGGCTTACTTCTATCTTCGGTCACTATAGATATCAGATAATAAATTTCGTACGGATATATGTTAGAACTGAGCTATGGTGAAACTTAAAAAGCTTTGGCTGTTTGAGCGCAGCGAGTTTCAGAGGTTTTTAAATTTTATTATAGCTCAGTTCCCCGAAAATGGGGCTTTATGGAATTCACTATATCAAACCAAGAGTCTGGAGCTGTTCAAGCAGTTTTGATTTGGAAACAGGTTTGACAATGAATCCATCACACTGTTTTTTGAATGATTGTATGACATTTTTACTGTCACCAAGGGCCGTTGTCATGATGACTTTGCAGTTTTCAATGACTCCGGCCCTGTCCTCATCTGCACGAATGATTTTCAGAGCCTCTTGACCGTCCATTTCAGGCATCATGATATCAAGACATATAAGATCATAGGGATCTTCTTTGTTGTCCCGTGCGGCGGCAACAGCTTCCACCGCCTCTTTTCCGTTTACCGCCACATGTACAGGCCCGTGGACTTTAAGTATTTCCTGCAGCAAAAGCCGGTTGGTAAAGTCATCGTCTACGATTAATGTCTTCACTGGATGCTCCTTTTTTGATATTATTTTTTTACGCATTAATTCCGGGAGTCGTAACGGTTTTAATAAGTGTAATTCTATTCACATATATAACTTTAAGTCGTGCCAGAGTATAACCGGTTTGGGGACAGCACTAAAGAGCGTGTATAAGAGATTAATGGGATCCTGAAAATTACTTGAGATTTGATTTTGAAACAGGTTTGACAATGAATCCATCACACTGTTTTTTGAATAAATAATGAAAAGCATCATTGCATAAGTTAAATTTTTATGTCAAGTCATTTGTGCTAAACGATATTTATGTTTTATTATAATCGATAATAAGTTTGGGTTTGTATATCAATCTTATTTTTCTAACAATGGCATTGTTAATTTAATATAATCGAAAGTCCATGGATACGAAAATATATTGAAAAAAAAATTTTAAAAACATATAAATCATTTATGCTTTTAAAATTAAATAATGAAAATCCACAACCCAGATTGATAAACAAGATTGTTGAATCACTGAAAAAAGGTGGAATAATCGCCTACCCCACGGATACTTTTTATGGTATTGGATGTGATATATTCAGCAAAAAGGCCATTGAAAAAATATACCGCTTAAAACAGAGAAGCAAAAATAAACCATTTAGTTTTATCTGTTCTGATCTTAAAAATATCAGTCATTATGCCAAAGTTTCAAATTATGCCTACAGGACAATGAAAAGATTTCTCCCAGGACCGTATACCTTTATACTCGAGGGCTCAAAGCTTGTCCCTAAAATTATGCTGACCAAACGAAAAACAGCTGGAATTCGTATCCCTGACAATAATATTTGCATGGATCTGATAAATGGACTGGGTAATCCCATAATTTCAACTAGTGCAACAAATTCCCTGGGAGAGATATTCCATGATCCCTTGGATATTTATGATTATTTTTCGCAGCGTATAGATATAGTTGTAGACGGGGGAACAGTCCCTGGTAAACCCTCCAGTGTAATATCCCTGATTGATGATCTTCCCAATGTGATTCGTGCCGGCTTGGGACCGGTTGAAATGTTCGAGGAAAAAATATAATTTTGGAGATAGAGGTATATGAAAAATTCAAAAAATACCATGGTGGAAACCTCGGAGATTGCAAAACAGATATATAAAAAATCATCTGAATACAAATTTTCCTTAACACCGGAAAATTACACCATATGGTATACGTATTTTATTCAATCGGATAAAAATCTAAACTCTGAAATAGATAAAGAAATATCATCAAAAAAGGTTTTTACTGATGCCGTCAGTGTTGAACTCTATGAAAAGTATTTTAAGCAAAAAGATAATTTCAAAAGAATCCAGGAACTTAATCTGAAAACAAAGGATCTCATTCAGGAAGTTATTAATGATATTTGTGAAACCGCAAATATTACTTCAAATTACAAGGCTAAGCTTAAAAAATATTCAAGAAAACTGGGTAAAGTAGAAAACACTGGTCATATTCGGGCGATTGTAGAAGGTATTATTAAAGATACAAATGATCTTGAGACATCGTACAAAAATGTAAAGGAGAGGCTGGATTTACACAAAACTGAAACCGTTGAATTAAAACAACGGCTTGAAAAAACTGAAGAAGAGGCCGCTGTAGATTCCTTGACCTCCCTGTTTAACAGAAGAGCCTTTGATGATAAAATAAAAAAGCTTTATGATGATTTTAATAATTTGGGAACCCCTTTTTCCATTTTGATGATCGATATCGATTTTTTTAAAAAATTTAATGATAAATACGGGCATTCAATTGGGGATGAGGTATTAAAACTTATTGGAGCTATAATTCGTAATAATCTGAAAGGAAAGGATTTTCCTGCCAGATATGGAGGCGAAGAATTTATCGTTCTTCTTGCTGA
>CAZNFB010000027.1:0-18207 GCA_964572105.1 uncultured Desulfobacteraceae bacterium | reverse complement strand
TATAGACTTTTACTCAATCATCACTACCAAAGATCAAACCTGTAACGGAAAAACAAAAACAAATATGGACAACAACTCTGTTTCCCAGGGAAAAATAGTTGAACGCAGCCGGATGCTGCGCAGGAAAAGGGAAAAGATTCTCTCCCTCCCCCCTGAAAACGCTCTAGATGCCATAATGGATGCAGAACATCCCGCAGCGGTGGTACATTCATTTAATGATGATGATTTTTATTTCCTTATCAAGGATATAGGTACGGAGGACTCTATTTCCCTCCTTGCCCTTGCCTCTGACCGCCAATGGGAGTCTCTCCTTGACTTTGAAATCTGGAACAGGGACAGGGTCGATATTACATCTGTTGCAATCTGGATGGATCTCTTCCTCGCTGCTGATGCCCAGCGCTGCATAAAGATGTTTGTAACTGAAAAAACTGATTTTTTTGAACTTTTTTTATTCAAAAGTGTTGAAGTTAAAATAAGAAAACATGATGAAGATCCCTCTGAGCTCGGCCCTGACTTATTCACACTTGATGATCTCTTTTATATTAGGGTAATGGAAAATATTAATGATTTTAACACCCGATTTGAACCACAAAATTTATTTGAGAACAAAGACTCCGAGGGGGAACCGGGTGATTCTTTTATAGAAAAACGTTGGGAATTTTTCTATAAATTATTACAGCAACTGGCAGCTTATGATCATATAACATATCAGAATATCCTTCTGGAATCAGCATCTGTCATTTCTCCTGAAATTGAAGAGGAAGCCTACAGGCTCCGTAATGTACGCCTGGCTGAAAGAGGATTTATTCCATTTGAAGAGGCAGTGGGAATTTACAAGCCCTTAACTGTTAAGCAGCTTAACAAGCATTTAAAAAAACATGTTTCAAAGACCCCCACACATCTTAATCTTCCTGTCCCCATTTATCCGATACAATTTATGGATGAAGAGAATCTTTTCACCGACTCTTTAAAAACAATTAAAGAAGAGGATGCTATAAACCAGATCTGCTCTGAATTTGCCAGCATTGCAAATCTAATAATCTCTGCTGATCAAAAACTGATAGAAAACCGTAAGGGATTGCGGGATGTTATTAAAAAAGGATGCGGCTATATAAATATAGGCCTTGAGTATTTAACAAAAAAGGATGTAAAAAAAAACAGGGAGCTTGCTGCGGCATTGCTGCAGAACTACACTCTTACAGAAATTTTCAGAATAGGGTATGGACTGGCAATTAACCTAAAATGGAAAGCCGACAAATGGCGCCAAAAGAGCTGGTTTGTAAAAAACGGACTTTCATTATCTTTTTGGGATGAAACCTGGATGGGCATCCTTGGCGGCCTTTTTTTAAAAAAACCTTTTTATTTTGATAATTATAAAACAGGAACACTTTACAGAGAATTTGCATTGAGTGAGGATATAAAACAGACAGCAAAAGGACTAAACCAGATTATCGAGATTGACAGCCTTTTGTCATTAATGAACATCGACCCCCCCTTCACAGATAAATTATTTACTTATAAAAATTTCATTCTCACCCTCTGGGCAAAATCTTTCCTTGATTTGCCAGATAAAACAGAGCCCCTTCTTGATATTGAAGATTTAATATTTTTTACAAAAAGCCTATGGGAAACCAACAGAACCCATGCAAGTAAACCTCAAAAAATCAAAAATTCCGCAAAACAAGCCTTTCTATCCTGGATTTCAAAAACCACAGGAAAAGACCCCTATGACATCTCGGCAAAAGCAGGAGAAATTTTTGAAAACATTTTTATTGAAATAGAAAACAATATGGGAACAGTTTCAACAAAAGACTTTGATCCAAAATATATTCAACTGTTTTTGGTAAAAGACAGGGAAGAAAATTAAAAACTGTCTAAAACTCGCTGCGCTCAAACAACCAGACTTTTTAAATCTCATCATAGTTCAACTAAAGACATTTGATGGCCAAAGTTAGACCTCCACCCTATGTTTCAAAATAACAGCATGGATGAAATACCATACACTCATCCTATCATGCTGATTTTAATAAATAATATTAAAAGTATTTGCCTTAATATAAATATATACGAATGCTTTTTACTTCACCAGCAACAATTCTTGTAAAAAAATTTGCCGACAACTTAAATGAATTTTTACATAAATAGTCTCCATGGATATCCTTCAAAACCTTATGATAGCGTATCATAGCCTTTAAACAAGTCTCCATTTGGAAAAAATATTTTTATTACTGGCATTTAATTTGCAAGTTCCATATGTAACTTGTTAAAATTAAAAATATTTTTATTAACTTTTATTACATGAAGGGTGCCTTGAAAAATTAGAATTTTTGCCTGAGGAGAAGGATCGTGAAAATCAAAAAGCGCAGCATACATTGGGTATGTGAACAGTTTTTATTTTTGCAGCAACACCGTAATCTGGCGAAAAGGCAGTTTTTTAAAGGTGGCCTAAAGTTTAAGGAGATGACTAATGATTAAAAAAATTATCGCGGCTTCTGCAATCGGTTTTTTTCTTTTAAGCGGCATTGCTTTTGCTGAAAAAACTGTGACACCATCGACAGACACGCAAACAGAACAAGCTCCAGTAGACACTCCAGCAGACGATAATCCTGCCGACGAAACCCCTGAAGCTGATAAATAATCAAGAAAAGAAATAAGCACGCTTCTGGTACTTCTCAATTTCACCGATTTTATCAGTACATAGCCAAAAGCCGCAGATTCAACCGGCTTTTGGCTCAAGCCCCATGCCGGAAGCTTTTATAACCTGGCACTTAATTTAATAAAACTTATCTTAAGAACAACCAATTTTAAAAAACACCTTACGAACAAGCAATCAGTTATCTGAAATTATCAGGTTCCAGGTCATACTTATTCATTAAATTATAAAAATCGGCCCGGTATTTTCCTGCCAGTTTTGACGCCTGACTCACATTCCCATGGGTCAACCTTAAAAGTTTAACCAGATAATCTTTTTCAAAATCCTGCTTGGCCACCCTTAAGGACTTAAGATTGCTTTTTTTAAAATTCGAATCTTTTTCTTCATATTTTTGAACAGGGAGTAAAAGATCCTCAGAGATAAAATCTACAGTACTCATTGCCATGGAATATTCAATTACGTTTTTCAATTCTCTAACATTTCCTGGCCAGGAATGGGAGATAAGCTTTTTCATCCCTTCATTTGATATCCCCTTAACATTTTTATTCATCACTGAGTTGAAATCTTTAATAAAATGCTCTACAAACATCGGGATACTCTCTTTCCGTGCGCGTAATGGGGGAAGCTTGATCGGAATAACATGAATCCTGTAAAAAAGATCTTCCCTGAAATTACCTTTGGTCACTTCTTTAGTCAAATCTTTATTTGATGCAACAATAATCCTGAGATCCAGCTTAACTTTTTTGGTCCCCCCCAGGGGGTAAAATTCATTTTCCTGTAAAATTCTTAAAATTTTAGTCTGCATTGCAAGGGGCATCTCGGAAATTTCATCAAGAAAAAGTGTACCACCATTTGCAAGGGGAAAATATCCCTTTTTAGCTTTGACTGCTCCGGTAAACGCCCCCCGCTCATAGCCAAAAAGTTCACTCTCAAACAAAGATTCAGGAATTGCTCCACAATTGATTGCCACAAACGGACCTTTCTTCCTGAGACTTGCCACATGCAAAGTTTTGGCAATCAGCTCTTTTCCGGTTCCACTTTCCCCCTCAATACAGACTGTGGAATCTATGGTGGCGGCCTGGGAAACCTGGGCAAGAACTTTTTTCATTACGCCTCTTTTACCAATAATATTATCAAAACTAAACTTGTTGCTAACAATACTTCTTAAGTTTTTTACTTCCTGGGTCAACTTACCCTTTTCAAGGCAGTTATTGACCTGCAAAAGCAGCTCGTCATCATCAAAAGGTTTGGTCAAATAGCTGTAAGCCCCTTTTTTCATGGCGACCACAGCAGTCTCAACAGTTCCAAATGCAGTGAGAATAATAACAGGCATTTCAGGATTGAGCTTTAAAATCTTTTCCATCAACTCAACACCATTTTCACCGTTGAGTTTATAGTCTAAGATTGCCATATCAAAAGCCTCAGCAGCGCAAAGCTTTAAAGCATCTTTGACAGTTACTGCGCCAGCCGCCTCATGTCCCGCCACCTCAAGGCGCATTTTAAGCACTTTTAAAATGGCCTGGTCATCATCTACTACAAGTATTTTACTCAATTTTTATTTCCTCAACATTATTTATTGGAGAACAGATTTCCGTTTGTTTTCTTCAATATTTAAGTCGATCTCCTTTAAGTGTTTGAGCTGATTTTTTAATTTATCATTTTCATTTTTTAATTTATCAATCTGTTTTTGTTTACTACTTACTGTACTGGTCAAGACCTTCAACTTTTTTTGAGATGCAAGATAATTGCCAATAATCGATCTAAAAGCCACTGCTCTGTTGTATAGCTCCGAATTTACGACGATTTTATCTTTAATAACCGCCTCAAAGCAATTCAGCCCCGTTGTAATATTGTAATAGGGAGAATCGGGGTGAATATAGATAATCCCTTTTTGAAAAACCGCTTCAGGTTTTAATCTCCATGTATTCCGATTATTTTCCAAGAGAGCATCTTTAAAATCATTATTTCTGATAAAATATTCAATTTCCTCCAGATCAAACTGGTTTTTAGCTTCTGACACTGCGTCTCTATTTCTTAATATTTTTTCACCACACCCGCTTAAGATAAACAACGTTATAAAAACGGCAACGTAAACAAAACTTTTGTACCTTTTAAAGGTTTGCTCTCGGCCCATATTTTACCTCCGTGCGCATTAATAATATGCTTTGTAATTGAAAGTCCCAGACCTGTGCCTCTTTGAGTTTCGATAAAATTATCTATTCGCTTGAATTTATCAAATATATCTGCCAGATTTTTTGCTGGTATTCCACAACCAGTATCTGAAACCGTCACCTTTAATTCATTTTCCAGGGGCACAAGACATATTTTAATTTTAACATTTCCACCTTGAGGCGTATATTTTATTGCATTTCCCAAAACATTCTCAAGAACTTCACCAATTCTTTCCTGATCAATTTTTACAAGGGGGAGAACTGGAGGGGGAACAAACTCAAGATCTATTTCTTTTTTTTGAACCAGGGGAACAAGTTTTAGTAAGGCATTGCGAATAACCTGGCTAAGGTCCGACTCTATAAAGTGATAATCCATCATCTTCCCTTCCATCCTTGACAGGTCAAGAATTCGGTTAACCGATTTTATAAGACGTTCGCACTCTGACTGAATCAGCTTGAGCAAATCATCATACCCCGCAGAAGTATTCTCCACCATTTTCTGATCAAGCATAATGGACGCCTCTTTTATCACGGTCATTGGTGTCCTTAATTCATGGGAAACGTGACTGATAAAATCGAGTTTCATGGTATCGAGTTCTTTTAACCGGCTGCACATAACGTTAAAATGTCTGGAAAGATCTTCAATCTCTTTTGGGGCTTGAATCGATTCAATCGCTTCAAACTTTCCATCTGCGATCTCCTTTGTCTTTTTCTTGAGAAGAGAAATTGAACGGGTAATACTTCTGGTATTAAATATTGAAATGACAAATCCTAAAATAATAGTCAATGATGCAATTACCAGGGTCAGATTCCGAATCTCCTTACTCATTTTGCTGGATAGCTGAATATTTTCATCCCTCTCCATCCGAATTTCATCGATAATCCTGTGAAAATTGGTATTTAATTTTTCTATTCTCTGCTTATTGCTTCCTGAAAGATCTGAAGCATTATCCAAAGATGAACCCTTTTTCATGGCAGCTATTTTTTGCTGGAATCCTGTAAAATGATTTTTATAATATTTTTTAGCCTCCATCAGCAACTGGCGCTGCTCAGGTGCATCCAAAAGTTTATCAAGGTCATCCATATCTCTTAAAAAATAGATATGGAGTTCCTGAAACTTCTGATAATAATCCTGATCTCCTGAAACAATATATTTTTTTTCAAATCCAACAATTGAGTATATGGAAGAAAGAAGATGCTCCAGCATACTGATACTCTGCCCGTAGCTAGCTGCGGTTTTCCAGGTGAGATGATGCAGCAGATTCAATTTAACAGAAATATATCCCCCCATAAAAATTACAAGCACCAGTATAATTATATATCCCAGCGCCAATCTTTTAAAAATAGTCAGATTCATTACTTTTCAGGACCCAAAATTTACTGGTTTAAAGATGTATAGATTTTCAGACAATTACTTTTGGAGAGACCGGAACAAGAAGATATTGACTTTTATAAAAATCAATATTGCGGAGCTTGGTTTTACCTTGGCCGCTTAGTGCTCAATGGCCGCCAACCAACCCCGTATTTGATAAGCCAGAATAGAAAAAATAAGCTTTCAGCCCTTTATGACTCCTAAAGGCGCAAGCTTTGCCACAAGATTTGCCATACCACTGTTATGGGAGACAAAAACCACATCATCAACATCTTTATAAGCCCCAGGGGCTTCCTCTGCCACATTTTTCAAAGCGGTTCCCATTAATTCTATGCCCATTTTTTTTAAATCCCGCATAACTTTGTCTCCCTTAAACCTGCGCAGAGCTTCATTCCTTGACATTATTCTTCCAGCACCGTGACCTGTGGAGCCAAAGCTCAATTGTTCAGCATCAGTTGTTCCGGAAAGAAGATATGAAGCTGTCCCCATGCTCCCCGGAATTATAACCGGCTGCCCCACTTCCCTGTATATTTCAGAAATTTCCATTCTTCCGGGGCCAAAGCTTCTTGTTGCCCCCTTCCTGTGAACACATACTGTTTTTTGTTCACCGTTGATTTCATGCTCCTCAAATTTAGCGACATTATGGCATACATCATAGACCTGATTGATTGTTTCGAAATCGCCCAGGACTTTTTTAAAGGCCCTGCGTACCTGATGGGCTATCATCTGTCTATTGGCAAAAGCAAAATTTACCGCCGCACCCATGGCTCCGTAATACTGACGGCCCAGAGCCGATTTTATCGGAGCATTTATCAACTCAACGTCAGATAACCCCCTGGTTCCAGATTCTTTTTTCATTAATTTAATATAATCAGATGCAATTTGATGCCCCAATCCCCTGCTGCCGCAGTGGATCATTACCATAATCTGTCCCAGGGACTTAATTCCAAATATCTTTGCCCTGGGCTCATCATATATTTTTACAACTTTTTGTATTTCCAGAAAATGATTTCCTGACCCAAGTGTTCCTAATTGAGGAAGCCCTCTTTCCACTGCACGCTGGGAAACAAAAGTAAAATCAGCACCTTTCATTTCCCCATTTTCTTCGGTCCTTGCAAGGTCATCGGCTGTTCCGTATCCATTTTCAACTGCCCATTTTGCCCCTTTTAAGCATATTTTTGTTAAAACATTTTTTGTAAGACGGGTTTTCCCCTTTTTCCCCATACCAGCAGGAACCATGGAAAACATTTCAACTAAAATTTCTTTTAACGCCTTTTTTACATCGGCTTCAAAATAACCTGTGGCCAAAAGCCTTACGCCACAGTTTATATCATACCCCACACCCCCTGGAGAGATAATACCCTCATCCATACTAAACGCAGCCACACCTCCAATGGGAAATCCGTATCCCTGATGAGCGTCGGGCATGACATATACGTTTTGCAAAATTCCATTTAAAGATGCCACATTCATGGCCTGGCTAAGAGTAATATCTTTTTTTATACCCTTTATCAGCGTACCGGAAGCATATATTACCACAGGGACATTCATTTTCCCATGCTTTGGAATTTTCCATATATAATCAGATAATTGTACGGGTTCCATTTTTTACGGCCCTGTCAATTTTTAAGGTAAGAGGTATAGACCGTCACATAAATAATTACAGCCTTTAAACTATTCCCTTCTCCCTCATGTCGGCTATCTCATCCTCGGTATAGCCTCCGATCTGGGTCAATATTTCATCTGTATGCGCTCCAAGATCAGGTGCAGCTGTTTTTGGTCCAGGCTTACACCCACTAAACTGCGCAGGATATCCCGGGAATTTAACCTCACCAAAAGCAGGATGCTTAAAATCAATAATATAATCATTGGCAACGATCTGGGGGTCCTCATGGAGTTCACCCAGCTTGTTTACCCCACAGCAAAACAGATCATGCTCCTTAAAAATTTTGAGCCATTCAGCAAGGGTTCGAAGGACAAATACCTCATCAATAATTTTTACAAGCACAGTTGAATTTTCCAGTCTGAGATCATCTGTAGCAAAACGTGGATCTTTTTCCAGGTCAGGCCTTCCAAGAGCCTTGCACAAAGGTGCCCAATGCCGGTCTGGAGGAGTTAGGGTCATCATCAGCCAGCGATCATCACTACACTTGTAATAATTACGCATTGGGTACTCATTGGCTCTATCATGCCTTGGCACCGTCACGTTTGCCAGATATGTAATAAGCATATTAAAATAAAGTATATTCAAAGATGAACCGAGGATGGATACGCTAACCGCCTGCCCTTCACCAAACCGCTCCCTTGCCAAAAGAGCAACAACAATCTGGTGGCATGCATTAAATGCAGTGGCCTGATCTGCCAGCCCAAACTGACAGCCTATGGGTGGTGCACCTTCCTCCCCCATGGAATACATGAGTCCTGATCTTGCCTGGCCCTGATAATCGAACCCCCCCTGATCTTTGTCAGGCCCTTTTGCACCAAAAGCTGAAACAGCAGCATATATGAGCCTGGGATTTATCCTGCGCAGCTCATCATATGTAAGTTTTAATTCTTTAATCGCCGGCTGCCTGAAATTTATCAAAAAAACATCCGCATTTTTTATCAGCCGGCAAAGAGCCTCATACCCTTTTTCTTCCCTCAAATTCAGGGTAACACTTTTTTTATTACGGTTTGCTCCTTCAAAAAAAACACTTCGATCACCAGCAAGTGTCATGGGGATTCGCCCGATACGCTGTATCGCTCTGATGGGATCTCCCACTCCAGGCTGTTCTATCTTTATTACTTCTGCGCCAAGGTCTCCCATGATAGCAGAAGCTCCCGGGCCGGCGTGAAATATTGCACATTCTACTACTCGTATTCCGTCTAATGGTAATTTCATAGAATTATCCTTTATTGTCCATTGATCTTAAACTCACCCTTCCCTAAAATATCGTGTAGATGAAGAATTCCACAGATTCTATTCCCTGATTCAATTACCGGAAGAACAGTAACAAGATACTGTTCCATGATATTTAATGCATCATATACAGGGGAATCAGGGTATGATGCTTTTGGATTTTTAATCATTATATCTTTTAGAGCTAATTTAAAAACATTTTTCTTTTTTACTATTAAACGTCTCAAATCCCCATCAGTAAGTATACCGACAAGCCGACTGTCAGAGTCTGAAATCAGGGTTGTTCCTAATTTAAAACAATCGATGGTTTTTACAACCTCTTCCATGGAAGCATTTTCATTAACACAGGGTATTGCTCCATTTTTCAGCATAATATCTTTTACGCTTCCCAAAAGTCTTTGGCCAAGCATACCTCCAGGATGAATCCTTTTAAAATCAGAGGTCATAAATTTTTTTTCATTTATTAAAACCACCGACAGGGCATCCCCCATGGCAAGAAGAGCTGTAGTACTTGTTGTGGGCGCAAGACCCAGGGGACAGGCCTCCTTTTTCACACCCACGTCTATGACAATATTACTTTGCTTTGCCAGGGTGGAATCTACATTCCCTGTAAATGCAATAATTTTGCATCCCATCTCCCGGATACTGGGAATGAGACTGTTTAATTCTTCGGTTTCACCACTATTTGAAAGGGCAAGGAAAATATCATTTCTGCTTACTATACCAAGATCCCCGTGCATGGCCTCAACAGGATGCAAAAATATGGATCGCGTTCCCGTACTGTTTAAAGTCGCCACTATTTTTTTACCCACCAGACCTGATTTGCCAATGCCGCCAACTATTAAGCGGCCATTGCAGTTTAATATAAGATCCACCATCATGGTAAAATTTTCATCAAGTTTATCTATTAAACCGAGTATCCCGTCAGCCTCCAGCTTAAGGACATCCATGGCCTGTTTAATAATCATATTTACTCAATTTCCTCAAACCTCTTCCCTTTTATCTGCAAAAGGTATAATTTTTTAAAAGCATCACCATTTTTTCCAAAAGATGTCTCCCCGGTTACACCAAAAAAATCCTGCGTCTTTATTATTTCGTCCCTGAGACCGCTTCTAAAATATATATCCGGTTGAACAGCCGCCTGGAATAAAAGAGTTGCTGTGTCATAGGCTACTGCCTCGATAAATCCAGGTTTATTCTGAAAAGTATCTTCAAAATCCTTAACAAATTCTTTTACCTGGGGCAAAGAACTTTCCGCAAAGAAAATATCCGGCATTACTGCACCTTGAACATATTGCCGCGCCATCTTAACCAAAGTATCTGAATGCCAGAGATTGGTTCCAAAAATAGTAATATCTTTTATATCATAATAGGCTAACTGGGGTGCAATGAGACCAGATCTTTTCGGCTCGTCAGGAATAAAAATTGCCTCAAAATCGACAATTGCTCTGGGCTTATCATCTATCTTTGCCGGGTCTTCTTCAACTTCTTTCTTTACTAATCGCCGGGGAATGTCATAGTAAAGCCCCGCAAGCTTTTTTATCGATTTTGCAAAATCCGTTTGATCTGTTTTGTAGGACTCTATTCCAACAATTCTTCCCTCCTGTCTGACCACTTCATCCCAGAAAATATTCATGAAAGATTTTCCATACTTATCTTCAGGATAAAGGATAGCAAAATCACTTAAACCCAACTTTCTCATTGCATAGGATACAATGGTTCTTACCTGCATTTCAGGGGTAAAAAAATTCCTGAAAACATAACTTCCGATATCTGCTATATTCTCCTTTTGAGTAATTGTGATTATAGGGAGCCCCTTGGTTTGAGCCGTTTTAGCAGCCGGAGCAGCAGTCAAAATCGGGCCGATAATGGCTGCTGCTTTTTCATGGTAAAGCTCCTCAACAGCTAAAACAGCTTTTTTGTTATCAGAACCGGTATCTTTAATTATTAATTTTATAGGTGTCCCTCTGTTTCTGGCATTAAACCTGAATAAAGCTATTTCGATTCCCCTTAAAGCCCTGTTACCATAGGTTTTAAAGGGACCGCTCAAGGGAAGAAGACAACCGATTGTATGGTAATCATAATAAGAAAGTTGTTTGATCTCTTCTAATATATTTACTGCGGAACCTGCATTTTTATTTTCAGGATAATTCTGAATTAATCGGGAGAAAAAATAAATGGCATTTTTATATTTTTCCCCTTCAGTATCCACAACACCTTTTAAATATAAAAGGTACCCCCTGGCCTTAGCATTTTCAATATTATCCAAAATATTTTCAACACCATCCAGATCAAGACCAGCAAGATAGTCTTTTAATTTTACAACCATGGAATCTTTTTCTTTGGCCATTGAATGATCATATGCCATATAATAATAATATGCTGCTTTTTCCTCAAAACCGATGGTTGAATAAGCTTCTGCAAGGAGATTATATGTTTTTTTTAAATCCTTCTTTAAAACAGCCGTTTTTAAGACTTCAGAGCCCTGTTCTATAACCTTCCAAAAACTCCCTTCAGCATAATAGGTTTCGAGCATTTTATTTTTTGCATCAAAAAAAAATTCGCTTTCAGGAAATTGCGCAATAAGATTGTTAAAAGCGTCCCGGGCAAGTTTATAATTTTCATTAAACATATGGATGATTCCGATCTTCATCAAAGCCCCTGAAGCCCTTGGCCCCCTGGGAAACTGCACAAGATATTCCCTGTAGAGTCCCATAGCTTTTTCATGAAAATGGCCGGCAAACTGTGCTTCTGCTTCCGAAAAAAGCCTGTCCCCCGAATGAAGAGCTGTGAAGGGAAGAATAGCTCGTTTGGAATCGCAGGAAAAGAAAAAAAACAAGCATATAAAAATAAGATAAATATTATTTTGTTTCATAGCTGCCTATTATTAATCAAATAAGTTTTTGAAACAAATCTTTTTTTCAAAATTATAATTTTTCAGGCAAATAATTTTACAATAAGGGGTTGGCCCGGTAATGTCCGGTTAGAATCTTGCGTAAAGGGAGTTTAATTCTTTTTGTGGCGTATTTAATAAATTTCATAGGGATAGATGTCAGAACTGAGCCATGGTGAAATTTATTACAGCTCAGTTTATTACTGAAATTAAAACCAGGCCCTGAATTTATTTATGCGGGGATCTGCATTAAAACATACGATTTGCCATGGCAAATGACAGGAGAACCAGCCATGTTTTTACGTCTAATTTATTATTTACATCTTCACATAATTCCAAAGCTTCTGATGGTGAAACAAAAAAAGTTTCAATATCTTCAGAGGCTGTATTCCCCGCACTTGATGGCTCCCCATTACACTTCGCATAAACCATGCAAACAGACTCATCTGTCATTCCGGAAGAAGAAAAAACAGCTGGGCTGATCCTGATAAAACTTGTTAAATTCAAACCGGTCTCCTCAAAGAGCTCCCTTGTGGAAGCATCCATTACGGTTTCACCATCATCAACAAGCCCTGCTGGAAAACCGTACTGATACCCCCCCAGCGATACCCTGAACTCTTTTATGACAACAAGCTTTTCTTCGTCCTGATGAAAAGGTACAATCACAACGGCATCAGGATCACTGAATTGACCGGACGCACACTTGGGCTCTTTACTCCTTGTTGCCAGTTCCCAGGATTTTTCCTGACCTGTTTTATCTAAATATGCTATTTTAAACATGTTTAGATATTTCAAATCTGTAATTTTATCAACCTTTTGAATTTTCAAGATTATCCCCCATAAAAAAAAGGCTAACCTTTACAGGCTAACCTTTTTTTAATCAATTATATGGTGCCGAGGGACAGAATCGAACTGTCGACACGCGGATTTTCAGTCCGCTGCTCTACCGACTGAGCTACCTCGGCGTAAAGACATAAATATATTTTATCTTACGTCCTTTGTCAATATTTTTTACAGAACATAGGAATAAAAAAATTATGTCCCAAATGAAGCGTCAGCCATTGCAATTGGAGCATCATTTAAAATAGCAATTGCGTCCATTCTTCCAGCCGCTACAGGCAGGATAGATTCAATAAAATAACGGGCAGTCTGAACCTGACCATGATAAAAGGCTGCTTCTTTATTCTTCTCTATTTTTTCTTTCTTCTCTTTCCCGTCAGCATCCCCGAGAATCTTGGCAAGCTTTGGCGCTGCAACAGATGCTCTCCAAAGATGCATCCAGCCAAGAAGAACTTCAGCCATGGAATCAAGAAAAGGTAATGCATGGCCAAAGGCATCCATTACTTTTGGCGATGCTGCCGCTTTTCCAAGATTTAATGCTGTTTTTCCAAGCTTGGCGACCATCTCTTCAAGGCGAACTGCAATATCGTTAAGCTCTGGATTGACTTTTGCTTCAGCCGCAGTCTTAAGAATCATACCAAGGAGTTCCTTGAAAATTTCCCCCTTGTCCACACCTAATTTTCTTCCCAGCAAATCCATAGCCTGGATCCCTGTGGTCCCTTCATAGATAGGAGCAATACGGCTGTCCCGCAAAAGCTGTTCCACGGGATAATCCTTACATGCTCCATATCCTCCGTGAACCTGGATTGACTGGGCTATAATTTCACAGGCACGTTCTGTTGTGTATGCCTTACAAATGGGTGTCAAAAGAGAGATGAATTTGTCCAGTTTCTTTTTCTCTTCTTTATCATCTGTTATTTTGACCTTATCCATCAAAAGAGCGACATAGAAATTAAGGCTTCTCATACCTTCCAGGATTGATTTCTGCCACATGAGCATCCTTCTAACATCAGGATGTTCTATGATGCGAACCGAAGGAGCATCGGGATTCATTGACTGCGTTAAATGTTTTCCCTGAACTCTTTCCCTGGCATAGCTTACAGCATACATATAAGCGGCACTTGCAAGACCCAGTGACTGAATTGCCACATTAAGACGTTCCTCATTCATCATGTGAAACATGGATCTTAATCCCTGGTTCTCTTTGCCCAAAAGGGTCCCCGTGCATTCACCTTTCCCACCAAATGTAAGGCTGCAGGTGGGTCCGCCGTGCAATCCTATTTTTTCTTCTATTCCTGTGCATGCAACATCGTTTAGCTCCCCAAGGGAACCATCGTCGTTAACCCTGATTTTAGGAACCAGAAACAGGGAAACTCCGGCGGGACCCGCTGGTGCCCCTTCAATCCTTGCAAGAACCGGATGAACTATATTGTCAACCATGTCATGCTCAGCGCAGCTTATAAAAATTTTGTTACCGGAAATCGAATAGGTTCCATCGGGATTTTTAACTGCTGTTGTGGTAAGTGCGCCAACATCTGAACCTGCTTCAGGTTCAGTTAACACCATGGTTCCACCCCATTTTCCCGACATCATCTTTTCAAGATAAATTTCTTTTTGTTTTTCCGTTCCAAAATATGCAACGAGCAATGCTGCTCCGTGACCCAGCATGGGGAAACCGGCTATTGCAGTATTTGCCGCCTGAAAAAGCTCCATAACAGCAGTGGCAAGCACCTGGGGCATCCCCTGCCCGCCAAGTTCAGGGTCATCAGCAAGAGCAGGCCATTCTCCCTCTATAAGCAAATCATATACACGTTTAAAGCCATCAGGCATCCTTACGGTTCCATTATCATAAACGCATCCGTTCCTGTCTCCTTCAGCCGACAAAGGAAGGAGTTCTTTTGTTGCCAGAGAACGAGCCTCGGAGAGTACCATCTCAAATACTTTTTTATTCAAGCCGGTATACTTTGCACTTTTTGTCAATGATTCAATATCAAGCTGTTCAAAAAGAACAAACTGAACATCTCTTCTATCTGTGAGTGTTTGTCCCATACTTTTCTCCCTTAAAATTATAGTATGATCTATTATAAATTTTCAAATAATTAATTTCACAGCAGCAGTGTCCGGATAGTAAGTCGCAAGAAAAATACTTAAAAGCTTAATGGCCTTTTCCGCCATGCGGAAAAAACAATTAAACTTTCTTTACGCAATATTTTAATCGGACACCACTGATTTTACAAGGATAGAGGGGAAAACCTATGCCGGTACGTCGACCAAGATTTTGAACAACACTTTAGTGAAATTATTTATGTGGAAATCTTTAGAATTCAGTAAAATATCTCCAAATACCCCATGGATTCGATTCAAAAAAACAGGAAAACTGACCCCTGCTTTTCATAGCGAAATAAAATTAACCTAATATACTCTGGAACTCACCAAGCATTGCATTAACTTCTTTGTAAAATTTAGTGGACTCCATATTTGTAATTTCATCCCATTTGCTCATAATTTCTTCAGGCTGAGGCGCCCCATCTGCAACGGGTAGTATAACCCCATTGTTTGTCATCATGGCGGATTTGCTGAAATAACCAAGCCCGGCGTTGATAATTGTTCCTGAATCTTCACATTGTTCTGAGCAAAGATAAAGAACAACAGGGGTTACATATTCCGGTTTCATTTTTTCAAATACCGGAGGAGGCAATATATCTTCAGTAAGCCTGGTTGCCGCAACCGGAGCCAGTACATTTGTCTTAATATTATTCTTTGCCCCTTCCAGCTTCAGCACATTGGCCAAACCAACAACGCCGCTTTTTGCCGCTGAATAATTAGACTGGCCAAAATTTCCGAATATTCCTGCCCCGGAAGTTGTCAGAATAATCCTGCCGTAACCATTTTCCTTCATGACCTTAAATGCAGGCCTGGTAACGCAATAAGCTCCCTTAAGATGTACCTGGCACACTGCATCCCAGTCACTCTCTTCTGTTTTCAAAAAAGTCTTGTCACGAAGAATTCCCGCATTATTAACCAGAATATCCACTTTCCCATAAGCATCAACAGCTGTTTTGGTAATATTCTCTCCACCCTCCATTGTGGCAACATTATCATAATTTGCCACAGCTTCTCCACCGAGAGCTTTTATCTCTTCAACAACCTTGTCAGCTGGAGAAGCACTTGCACCTGCACCATCCCTTGATCCGCCAAGATCGTTTACAACCACTTTAGCACCACGTTTGGCAAACTCAATTGCATGAACTCTTCCCAGGCCAGCGCCTGCACCTGTTATTATAGCAACCCTACCGGTAAAATCGATTTTTGACATATACTAACCTCCTAATTTATATATTACAAAACATACATTTTCACTTACCGAACCAAAATCTTACAAGACCTTATTTTCCACCTAACCAGGAATTAAAGGAATTAAAATATTGATTAGTACCAGAACAAAACCGCTATGGATTTCCACATAAATAATTTCACAGGAGAATCTGTTAAAACCTTTGGTCGACGTACTACAGGCCTTCAAAAAATCACTTTTGGGAAAGTCCCCTTATTATTATAAAATTATTACAAAAGTCCACCATGCACCTCATCAAGAGTCCACCACGCACCTCTTCAAGAGTCCACCATGCACCCATATAGATTGTCAGATAATAAATTCACTTTGACCAGAGGGGATAAAGGCGTAACAGTATAATACGCAGGCGGCCGATAACTCAGTGGAATTATTTATGTAACGATCTATAACACATCCTTAAGGCAAAAATCAGATATCAACTACTAAACGTAGCTAAAATCACAAAAGAAGTCAAGAACGAGATACGAATAAGCTAAAAACAGTGTAACTATTCAGCTAATATGCAGGGCAACAGGCATAATCTGATTAAATCATGAAAAGATTACAGAGAAAAGGCCGTAAAGAAAAAATCTGTTAAAAATATAAGCTTGCGTAATAGTATAGCAGAACATAGCGTCAATAATTTATAGAAAATATCGATTTTATAATACTTCAATCCCCCAAAGGTTCAAAATTCTTGCAATGAAAATAATCATATGTTAAGAATCAACTTATCCAAATGTCTAAATCATAAACTCTACAGTAATAATAATAGCGGTAATAACAGCGGATTATACGCGCTAATCAGGGAGAATAATTTAATGGATTTTGAACTAAACAAGCCTCAAAAAGACATCCAAAAAGCGGCCAGAGATTTTGCAAAAGGTGAATTTGACAAAGATATGATCCTGGAAATGGATAAAAATCACGAATATCCAACAAAGATATGGAAAAAGGCCGGGGAGCTTGGCTTTATTGGTATGCATTTTCCTGAAGAATATTCAGGCCAGGACATGGGGATTCTGGAAAACATTCTGGTTGCAGAAGAATTTTGCCGTAAAGATTCAACAGTCGGAGCATGCCTTACCCTTGCAAACTTTGCATCTGAATGTATTTTGCGTTTTGGAAGTGACGAATTAAAGAAAAAATTCCTTCCTCCGGTGGCAGAAGGAGAAATGCTTTCAGCAGGTGCTTTTACAGAACCAGGGCATGGTTCTGATATTACAGCCATGGATACAATAGCTGTAAAAGACGGAGACGAATGGGTCATAAACGGTACTAAAACATTTATTACAAATGGTGGAATGGCAGGTTTTTATACTGTTTTATGCCAGACTGATACCGAAGTAAAACCTTCATATAAGGGATTGAGCATGATTCTTGTGGAAGCCGACAGAGCCGGCCTTTCCACTGCAAGTGTTGGAGACAAAATGGGTATCAGAATGATGGCTACATCTGAAGTAATATTTGCAGATGTCCGGGTTCCTGCCTCAAATATGATCGGAAAAGAAGGGAAAGGCTTTTATCAGGTACTTGAATTTTTTGATGAAAGCAGAATACTCATAGCAGGTCAGGCATTGGGCTTTGCCCAGGGAGCCTTTGATCGCGCCTTGGATTATGTTAAACAAAGGGAACAGTTTGGCAAAAAAATCGCCGAGTTTCAGATCACCCAGCATAAATTAGCAGATATGGCGACAAAGATAGAGCTTGCCAGGTTAATGACATACAAGGCTGCCTGGAATTTTGATAATGGAAAAATGGATCCCAAGCTTACATCCATGGCAAAAATGGTTGCGGCAAGAGCTGCTGTGGAAGTTGCGGACGAAGCAATACAGCTCCTCGGGGGATACGGATATATGACAGAATATGAAGTCGAACGTTTTTACCGTGATGCCAAAATAACCGAACTTTACGAAGGGACCAGGGAAATTCAGAAAAATACCATAGCAAGTGCCATATTGGGTAAAATAAAATAAACAGGTTCTTTACGTAGGAACGAAAATTTTATAAGTTGAACGAAATAGCTTGTCTTTTGACCCATCTAC
>CAZNFB010000026.1:0-18477 GCA_964572105.1 uncultured Desulfobacteraceae bacterium | reverse complement strand
CGAGGGCTAAGACTAAGAGACAAATCGATCCTTAGGAACGGAGATGAAATAAGTTAAGCAGAAATAGCGCAGAATTTTGGCCCATATACAAGGCGCATTAAAGGTTGCATACTATACGTATTCGGCCTTTGATGCAACGAAGTAGATGGGTCAAAAGACAAGCTATTTCGTTCAACTTATAAAATTTTCGTTCCTTAGTGGCTATTTGCTGAAAATATCGACTCTATTATTAATTTTATTACAGTACCTGGCCAAAACAAAGAGGTAATCTGATAACCTGTTTATATATTTTTGAATATTATTAAAAGATGTCACACCATTATACATATCAGGCTCTTTATCCATGAGGGAAAGAAATTTTCTTTCGGCTCTTCTGCAGACACACCTTGCAATATGAGAAAAACTTGAGGAAAGATGCCCCCCGGGCAAAATAAATTTTGTAAGTTTTTCCAGAGATTCCTCCATTTTGTCGATGGCTTCTTCTAAATCGTTTACTTTTTTTTCTTCAAATTCATCAAGAAATTCCGCAGCCTTTGAACCAGGAGTAACCGCAAGCCATCCACCCAAAAGCATGAGGTCCTGTTGTATTTTGGTTATTTCATCAGACAGATCTGTATGACCCTCGGGGAGCGCAGAAACTATCCCGCCTAAAAATGAATTAAGTTCATCAATGGATCCGTATGCATCTATTCTGTCATCGTACTTTTTAATCCTTTCCCCGCTAAACAGACTTGTATTACCCTTATCACCGGTTTTTGTATAAACACTCATTTGATTTCCTTTTTTATTAGTATGGCTATAGATTGACCCTGAAAACCGGAGTTTTCCTATCATCTATTTTTTTTTAAAATCTCCAGCAGATTATTTCCATATAATCTGTTGCCATTAAAAATTTGTCAATGGGAGTTTACAAAAAAAGATCAGCCATTTTAAAAACATAAAGGTAACTTTACACCCATTAACAAAAAAACACGAACTGGAGTGGAGCCAAGGATAGCACTTACAGCATAAGGGGGGATCATATTTAAACGTGGGGGGAAAGACAGCTCTTAAAAAAAATTATTACTGCCGAATCTTTTCAAAGAGCCGCCTTTAAGGTTATAATACTATTTTTAATCCTTCTTCCATTGCTCCTTTATAGTAATTGCAACTCATTTCAACATAGTCTTCGCATGATTTAGCGTCATACACCACCCATGGAAAAATACATATTGTCCATAGAACTGAGGCCGGTACAGTACACTGGATCTGCCGTGAAGGAATCTTATGAGTCTTTTCAAGTATTTTATGATCCAGGGAATCGATGATCCCTTTCTCTAAAAGTGCTTTTGCCCTTTCTTCACCTGGAACATGAAATACAGGGGAATAATAATTTACCCCATACCCACGAAAAATTTCAATAGCTATTTTTTTCACATCCTCCAGTTGAGACCCGTCATCTAATTGCTCGGCATTGCTCCCGTCACAAAGATTTCTAATATTATTTTCCCTGCAGTATTTTATTGCCGCTATATGCATGGCAATTTTACACTGCAAACATTCATTAGCAAAAAAAAAAGTGTTCCTCTTGGCAGCGTAAGATTCATAGCCGTTAATCTTTCCGTGGGCATCTTCCCATAGAGGAGTCAGCTCTTGTTCGAGAACTCCCTTTTGTATCTTCCACTTTTCTGCATTCGGAGTCACCCTTTGATATATATCATTAAAATCGATTAAAATATGGGTTATCTCCTTGCCAGGAAAAGCTTTACATAACTGATCAACTCCGACTTGCACATTCTGGGGGTTTTTCAATCCTTTTTTAATGAATGTAATAAGTTGAATTTTTTCAAAAAGGGGAATTTGTGTCCACGCAGCATAAGTTGAATCTATACCTCCTGAAAAAAGGATACCTGCTTTTTTATCATCAATTTCTGTTTGGCGGTTATCCATGATCAAACAAGCTTCTCCCCTGCAAGGGGTATGGACAGAGCATAGGCTTCTGTCACCTTTATTATACCGACAGCGCTTGGGGTAAAGGAGAGACCAGCCGCCTCAAGCTGCTCCATGGCAGGCCCTGCAACCTTATCATATATTTCGCCGGAGGTTTCCCAGCGTACAAAAGTTCCTTTAACCTGATACCCCTCCATGGGGGGCTGAAAAACAGCAACAGCAATTTTTCGGGTTGCTTCGATATTTTTTTTTGTTTTACCGGAAAAAAAAGATGCATATGCCAGGGTTTCATCATCAATCGGTACCAATGAACCTATGGGAACCATATTTATGTTTTTTTGTTCATCAGCAGTAACCAGCATCTTTATATTTTCAGGTTCCTCCAACGCTTCAACAACCTCTTCTGGTAAGTGAGCCATAATATTTACTCCTTTCAGCTTTATGCAATCTTTGTTTTCGGTTTAGTCAGGCCCATTGTATAGACTTCATCTACTTTTCCCACTCCAACCTCACTCAACTGGAGCTTTATTTTGCTATAAACAGCTTCATTAAACTGATCAACCATTGGACCTGTATTCTGAAAACCCTGAAAGGTGCATTGCAGCTGAATACTTTCCATGGATGGAGAAAAGGTAGTAACAGTAAATTTTTTTGTAGCAAGCAGATTTTTTTTTGTTTTGTTGAGCTTAAGATTTGCAAAGATTATTGTTTCCGGATCCATGGGACTCACAGTTGCCACAATCGACGCATTCAATATTCCCGAGGTATCCATGGTGGCAAGAAATTTCATTGTAGTATCACTTGTCAATGTGTCGAGTACTTCCTGGGACATAATTGCCATAATTAATAAAACTCCCTTATACAGTTCAAATTATAGGTGAAATCAGCGAAACTTATTTTTCTTCAAAACCACGATGGGGACGAAAAGAAGCATCATAGGTAAATTCCGTGGTATCGGTCCTTATCCTTGACACGCTTTCTCCATCAAAGATATCACATCCCGAGGCGTCATTATAAATACTAACAACTTCCCCTATTCCGTCTTCATCCTGTTTTGCTGTGCAATAACCGTTATCAGCGCCACCATCTGCAGAAGCTGGCATAAAATTACCACAATCTCCACATCTACTCATTTTAAACCTCCATAATTTTATTATTATTCCATGATTTTATTATTATCATGATTTTATTATTATATAGTGTCATATATAAAATCAATAAAATTTATTTTTCTTCAAAACCCCGATGGGGACGAAAAGAAGCATCATAGGTAAATTCCGTGGTATCGGTCCTTATCCTTGATACACTTTCGCCATCAAAAAGATCACATCCCGAGGCGTCATTATAAATACTAACAACTTCCCCTATTCCATCTTCATCCTGTTTTGCTGTACAATAACCATTATCAGCTCCCCCATCTGCAGAAGCAGGCATAAAATTAACACAATCTCCACATCTACTCATTTTAAACCTCCATGGCCTTAATTAATATCAAATATTCGAGCTTTTACTTAGTGAACGAACAAAACCAAAAAAATTCAGGTTTGCATCAGTCTCGAATTTTAAAGGATTAAAATTCGAGACTGAGCTTTAAACGCAGATATCAGCATTTTTATTCAGAGGCTTTAGGTACACATACCCAAGGTCTTCATAATCATTGCTTTTATCAATAAACCCGGAACATACCTGAGCTATAGATTGTCAGACAATTACCCGATTTTAAAATTCGGCACAAGACCGGAAGTTGAAGGCGTATTATAATACTCCAACGATCTATAACCCAGAGAATTTATATGACGATCTATATCAACAAGCTCTCTACAAAGATTGTACTGTACGTGCTATCATCGAATCCTGGGTTTTTCTGTTTAATTCGACAAAATGTGCACTGTAGCCCGCCACCCTTACAAGCAATTCAGGATAGTCTTCCGGCTCCTTTTGAGCCGCAATTAAAGTTTCATTATCAACCATATTAAACTGGACATGGTTAATCCCCAGATCAGACCAGGATTTCATGTAATTGTTCCAGAGGCCAAATCCCTTTTCACCATTAAGCTGGGCTGGATTAAGGCGCTGATTTAAAAGGTTGGATCTAAAGTCCTTAACATGATCAAATTTGGAGACCGACCTTAGTACCGCTGTGGGCCCTTTTTTATCCATACCTGGTCCAGGAGAGCAACCCCCGTCATATAAAATGTCTCCGTGACGTCTTCCATTGGGCAAAGCACCTACTTTGGTTGAACCGGTAACATAGGCCGCAATATTTTCAGGAAGTATGGGCCATGGATATCCACCAGGATTTTTGCACTCCCAGGATATTTTAGCGAGATCTTTTATCCCCTGCACATAGAGATCGTCCACATAATCGTCGTCATTTCCCCATTTGGGCGCTTTTACAAAATCTATCCGCTCTTTTTCATATCCGTCCCAATTGGCTTTAAGCATTACAAGGAGCTGTTCCATGGTATATTTCTTATCATCATAAACCAGCTTTTTTATTCCTGACAAAGCATCTCCAAATTCATTGAACCCAAAATGGGTAAACCAGAGAGTCGCCTGCTCCGTTGCGAATGCATCCGCATCTTTTCCACTTTCCACGCACCGCTCCATCATGGCTGATATTAAAGGTCTCTGGTGCTGTGATCCCACAACCCACTGTATTATATTATCTATCCTAACTCCCATATACATTATCTGTTCGTGCTGCTTTAACCATGCAGCGTAAAAGTCTTCCCAGGTTTTAAACCTGGTAGCATCGCCGGTCTTTATACCCATACGCATTTTACTGACAGGATCTAATCCATTAAAGAGGGCCATCTCCACAGATTTACAACCTGCACTTGTTATGGCTCCAGGATATCTACGATGGGGGGCAGCCATTTTTGTAACTGGGGCAGGAGCCATACATGCCTGGTGCACCCATTTACGGGAATCTTCAGTAGTGAATCCAAACCAGTGTTTTAAATTATCTATGAGTATTGGATCATTTCTCATGGAAGGATAGCCCAAACCATGTTTTATACACTCAAAGACCTGCTTCAAAGTTTTTTCCCTGGCTCCAGAGTGATACCTGAAAGATATACTAGGATCACAGGTCCTTGTAAGGCGGGCAGCTTCCAGATAACAGTCTGTGAGGTCATTGCAGGCATCATTCCCGTCCTCATCAACGCCCCCTAAAGTCCATACATAAACTATCCCCCCCTGGGTACTTTCCCGCGCAATTCTGAATACAACATTATGAGTTTCATAACTCCTCAACCGCAACTCTGCACAATACTCCAGTGCTTCCTCCCGGGTCATGTTTTTCTCTTCTATATCTTTTTTGTAATACTTCCACTGGGAGTAATCATAACGGCACGGCCAGGCTCCCTGACTTCCCCATTCAAATCTGTACGCAATACTCAAAAAATGATCAAACTGAACGGCTTCCCAAAAATGTTCAGGTGCATGCTCAGGCACTTTTTCGCATGTTTCAGATATTCTCAAAAGCTCTTCTTTTCTTTTTACATCAGTTGTAAAATTTTCAGCAATGATTCTAGAGAGCCTGGCATATCGCTTAGTCCATTTCACCACCCCTTCCAGTGATGTTTTCATTGCTTTCCACTGATCGATTTTCGGAAGAAGTTCAAAGGCTTCCGCCCCGTCAGGAGCACCTTCATGAAGTTTTTTGTAGGCAGATGCAAGATTTTCATCTATGTCATTTATAATACCTCCAAGACCGGCCTTGAACATCCATTCCGGCTGCAAGGTAACATAATCAACATTGGACAAAGCCCTGTTCCCAAACAGAGTATACCCCATGGCACTTACCATTCGTTCCTTGTTAGTAAGATATTTTTCAGCTTTTGCAAGAAGGGTTCTTGGTTTCCAAAAAGCCAAAGCCTCTTTTAGCCAGGGTCTGTCGTCTTCAGATATATAATCGGCCCGATCATTAAATATATCTTCATTTCCCATGTAGGACCCCCAGGGAGCCCACTGAATATTGTTGGGCGCAGAACCGCTATAACCGACTATCCTTGATTCATCCACAATAAAAATAGGAATGTTGCAAAAAATAGCATTCATGGCATTGCCCTTGGTTATAACCCAGGGTTCCATGGGGTCTGCCTCCTTAAAGACCTTGGTTCCCCAGTAAATCACCTGGGTTTCCACCTTAACACCGGGAAGATAAGAAGAACCCTTGGTGGCTTTGGACCATAAAGCCTTCCTTAGATAATCAATCCGTGGAGATCTTTCTTTTTCCGCCCAATTCCAGTACTCACCCTTATCCAAAAGTTCCTGTTTTCCCCTTTCCATACTTGTAGCCATTTAACACCTCCTTGTTAGTTAATAATTCAGGAATTATAACTGTTTATATAAATAATTTCACTTTGTTATCGGACGGAAGGCGTATTATAATACGCCTTCCGATCTCTATGTGAAATTAATTATCTAAAAATCTGTAGCTATATATCCGGCCGCATATAATTTTAAATGCAAACCAATATAAACAACATCTTTGTAAAACAATTTTTAAATTAAAACCCGAAACAACCAAAAAGACTTAATCAAGCCAACAAAATATTTCTGTTAATTATAAACAAACTCCAAGCTGAAAGTTAAGTGGACGCTGATCTTCGCTGATAAAGACCGACCTGTTTTTAGCACCTTTAATCTGGACAAATCAGCGTGCCACCTTACTAAAAGGGTTATTAATAATTAAAGAGATTGTACTGTACGTGCTATCATCGAATCCTGGGTTTTTCTGTTTAATTCGACAAAGTGTGCGCTGTAGCCCGCCACCCTTACAAGCAACTCAGGATAGTCTTCAGGCTCCTTTTGAGCCGCAATTAAAGTGTCATTATCAACCATGTTAAACTGGACATGGTTAATCCCCAGATCCGACCAGGATTTTATATAATTGTTCCACAGATCAAACCCCTTTTCACCCTTAAACTGCCCTGGATTAAGGCGCTGGTTTAAAAGGTTGGATCTAAAATCCTTAACGTGATCAAATTTGGAAACCGACCTTAAAACCGCTGTGGGCCCTTTTTTATCAAGCCCGGGCCCGGGGGAACAACCGCCGTCATATAAGATGTCTCCATGACGTCTTCCATTGGGAAGAGCACCAACCTTGCTTGAACCTGTTACGTAGGCTGCAATATTTTCAGGAAGTATGGGCCATGGATATCCCCCGGGGTTCTTGCACTCCCAGGATATTTTGGCAAGGTCTTTTAATCCCTGCACATAAATTCCATCAACATAATCGTCGTCATTTCCCCACTTGGGCGCTTTTACAAAATCCATCCGCTCTTTTTCATACCCTACCCAGTTGGCCTTAAGCATCACAAGAAGCTGTTCCATGGTATATTTTTTATCATCATATACCAGTTTTTTTATTCCTGTCAGAGCATCTCCAAATTCATTAAACCCAAAATGGGTAAACCAGAGAGTCGCCTCTTCTTTTGCATAGGCATCCGCATCCATACCGCTTTCCACACAACGTTCCATCATCGCAGATATTAAAGGTCTCTGATGCTGGGTTCCCACAACCCACTGTATTATATTATCTATCCTGACACCCATATAGAGTATCTGTTTATGCTGATTTAGCCATGCAGCATAAAATTCTTCCCAGGTTTTAAATTTGGCAGCATCACCGGTTTTTATACCCATACGCATTTTACTGACAGGATCCACCCCGTTAAAAAGCGCCAGTTCCACAGACTTACACCCGGCTGCTGTTATGGGACCCGGATATCTGCGATGGGGCGCAGCCATCTTTGTAACAGGGGCGGGAGCCATACATGCCTGGTGTACCCATTTACGGGAATCTTTAGTATTAAACCCGAACCAGTGTTTCAAAGATTCTATGAGTACAGGATCATTTCTCATGGAGGGATATCCCAGGCCATGTTTTATACATTCAAAAACCTGTTTCAAGGTTTCCTTTCGAACTTTGGAATGATACCTGAAAGATATACTCGGATCACAGGTCCTTGTAAGACGGGCAGCCTCCAGGTAACAGTCGGTGAGATCGTTGCACGCATCATTTCCATCTTCATCAACCCCTCCCAAAGTCCATACATAGACTATCCCGCCCTGGGTACTTTCCCGTGCGAGCCTGAAACAGATATTATGGGTTTCATAGCACCTCAGCCGTAATTCTGCGCAATACTCAACAGCTTCCTCACGGGTCATCTTTTTTTCATCTATTACATCTTTTTTGTAAAACTTCCACTGGTAGTAGTCAAAACGGCATGGCCACGCACCAGGGCTTCCCCATTCAAACCTGTACGCAACACTCATGAAATGATCAAATTGAATCACTTCCCAAAAATGCTCAGGGGGACGTCCTGGTACTTTTTCACAGGTTTCCGCCATCCGCAAAAGCTCTTCTTTTCTTTTTGTGTCGGCTGTAAAATTTTCTGCGATAATCCTGGCAAGCCTGGCATGCCGTTTCGTCCATTTAAGGATCCCTTCCAGGGAAGTCTTCATGGCCTTCCACTGATCAATCTTTGGAAGAATTTTAAAAGCTTCCACGCCGTCAGGAGCACCTTCATGGAGTTTTTTATGTGCAGATGCAAGATTTTGATCAATCTGTTTTATAATACCTTCGAGTCCATGTTTATACATCCACTCGGGCTGCAGGGTAACATAATCTAAATTTGACAAAGCCCTGTGTCCGAAAAGAGTATACCCCATGGCACTGACCATTCGCTCCTTGTTCGTGAGATATTTTTCTGCTTTTGCAAGGAGGGTTCTTGGCTTCCAGAAATCTAAAGCTTCTTTTAACCAGGGTCTGTCATCTTCATATATATAATCAGCTCTGTCATTGAATATATCCTCATTCCCCATGTAGGATCCCCAGGGTATCCACTGAATCATGTGGGGAGCGGAGCCGTTATAACCAATCACCTTTGATTGATCCACAATAAAAATGGGAATATTTGTAAGGATGGCATCCATGGCCTTCCCTTTGGTCAGTACCCACGGTTCCATGGGGTCTGCCTCTTTAAAAACCTTTGTTCCCCAGCGAATCACTTCTGTTTCCACCTTAACACCAGGCAAGTACGCAGAACCTTTGGTAGCCTTGGACCATAGAGCCTTTCTCAGATAATCAATCCTTGAAGACCTTTCTTTTTCCGCCCAATTCCAGTACTCCCCCTTTTCCAAAAGTTGCTGTTTTTCTCTTTCTGCTGTTGAAGCCATTTGAGCCTCCGTTGTGACATAAATTAAAACAAAAGGTAATTATTCAATATTAAGTCTATGTTCAGGCCACTATTCTTTTAGCCTGAATCAATTTTAAACATTTTATTATTCCCCACCTTATAAATACAGGTAATAATAATATTACAAAAAGACATATAATGCAGTCCAACATTAACAACTTCAGATAAGGGTTACACGAATTCCACACTAACAATTAAGTTGAATTATTCATCGGCCGTTTCGTGCAACCCACGACCAAGGTACGTTTATTATAAAAAAAATAAATCTCTGTTCATTACAAAGACTGTACTGTACGTGCTATCATCGAATCCTGACACTTTCTGTTCAGTTCAACAAAATGAGCACTGTAACCTGCCACCCGCACAAGTAACTCCGGATAGTCTTCAGGCTCTTTCTGGGCTGCGACCAATGTCTCATTGTCCACCATATTAAACTGTACATGATTAATTCCCAGGTCAGACCAGGTCTTTATATAATTATTCCATAATTCAAAGCCTTTATCCCCCCTGAATTGTGAGGGACTCAACCTCTGATTAAGAAGATTAGATCTAAAATCCTTAACATGATCAAATTTTGAAACAGATCTTAAAACAGCAGTGGGACCTTTTTTATCCATCCCTGCTCCAGGGGAACAGCCCCCATCATAAAGAATATCCCCAAGCCGTCTTCCATTGGGGAGAGCTCCAACCTTATTTGCGCCTGAAATAAAAGCTGCGACATTTTCAGGAAGAATGGGCCATGGATTCCCTCCGGGATTTTTGCATTCCCAGGATATTTTGGCAATATCCTTTAGCCCTCTTGTATATATATTATCTACATAATCATCATCATTTCCCCATTTGGGCGCTTTTACAAAATCTATCCGCTCTTTTTCATATCCGTCCCAGTTGGCTTTAAGCATTACAAGAAGCTGTTCCATGGTATATTTCTTATCATCATAAACAAGCTTTTTGATCCCTGCCAGGATATCACCAAACTCACTGAACCCAAAATGGGTAAACCATAAGCTGGCATTTTCCTTGGCATATGCATCCGCATCCTTCCCACTTTCAACACACCTTTCAAATAATGCGGATATCAACGGCCTTTGATGCTGTGAACCCACAACCCACTGGATAATATTATCCATTCTAACGCCCATATACATTATCTGCTTATGCTGCTCAAGCCATGCAGCATAGAATTCGTCAAAGGTCTTGAATTTTATCGGGTCACCGGTTTTAATCCCCATGCGCATTTTGCTTATGGGATCAAGGCCGTTAAAGAGGGTCATCTCTATGGATTTTATACCTGCACTTGTTATCGGGCCTGGATATCTGCGGTGGGGAGCCCCCATCTTTGTAACAGGAGCCGGAGCCATACATGCCTGATGTACCCATTTGCGGGCATCTTTAAGATCAAACTTAAACCAGTGCTGCAGACCCTCTATACATGCGGCATCATTTCTCATGGAAGGATAGCCCAGACCATGTTTTATACACTCAAAGACCTCCTTAAGTGTCTCCGGCCTAACCTTTGGGTGATACCTGAACCCAATGCTCGGATCACATGTCCTTGTAAGGCGGGCAGACTCCAGGTAACAGTCGGTGAGATCATTACATGCGTCATTCCCATCTTCATCAACCCCTCCAAGGGTCCAGACATAAACTATCCCCCCCTGTGCACTTTCACGACCCAGTCTAAAAGCGATACTGTTGGTTTCATAACACCGCATCCGCAATTCTGCACAATACTCCACAGCGTCTTCACGGGTCATGGTTTTTTCATCTATTACATCTTTTTTGTAATACTTCCACTGGGTATGATCATAACGGCAGGGCCACGCCCCTGGGCTTCCCCATTCAAACCTGTAGGAAAGACTCATGAAATGATCAAATTGAATAGCTTCCCGAAAATTTTCCGGGGGATGTTCAGGTACTTTTTCACATGTTTCAGCAATCGTTAAAAGTTCATCTTTCCTGGTTACATCAGTGGTAAAATTTTCTGCAACAATCCTGGCAAGCCTGGCATGACGTTTTGTCCAGGTAAGTACACCTTCCAGGGAAGTCTTCATGGCTTTCCACTGATCAATTTTGGGAAGAAGCTCAAAAGCTTCCGCACCATCAGGAGCGCCTTCATGGAGCTTTTTGTGGGCATCTGCAAGGTTTTCATCAATCTGCCTGATGATTCCGGCAACACCTCCTTTATACAGCCATTCAGGCTGAAGGGTAACATAATCAAAATTAGAAAGAGCCCTGTTCCCCCACAAGGTCATACCCATGGCGCTTATCATTCGTTCTTTACTGGTGAGATACTTTTCTGCCTTTGCAAGGAGAGTTCTCGGCTTCCAGTAATCAAGGGCTTCCTTTAACCATGGCCGATCATCTTCAGAGATATATCCTGACCTGTCATTGAATATATCTTCATTTCCCATGTACGATGCCCATGGTATCCACTGAATTTTATGGGGAGCAGAACCATTATATCCTACTATCCGTGACTGATCTATTATGAATATAGGTATTTTTTCAAAGATCACACTTAATGCTCTTGCCTTGGTAAGAACCCAGGGTTCCATGGGGTCCGCCTCTTTAAAAACCTTGGCCCCCCAGTAAATCAGTTCTGTCTCTGCCTGAATCCCCGGCAAATAAGCCGACCCTTTAGTGGCCTTTGACCAGATGGCTTTACGTAAATAATCCATACGTGGTGACCTTGCTTTTTCTGCCCAGTTCCAGTATTCCCCTTTTTCCAGAAGTTCCTGATGTTTTCCCTCTAACGCTTTAGCCATTCTTCCTCCTCGATAATAAATGCAACAACATGTAACATTATATTCCAACATTAAAACCAAAAAAAACTGACTGCTTGCCACTGAAAAACATAATAATAATTATCAGACTGTAATAAAAAAACTCAACCGCATAAATGGACATTATACCACAATGAATTATTGCTATAATACCATTATGTTCCTACAAAATACCTAAAAAAAAGGGAGGGGAGGACAAAATATGTACCAAAATACACTTTTTATATAAAAAACCATTTACAATCTTTAGTCAAGGTAAAAATGATTTCATAAAGGGAAATCCCCCAAAATATTCCTGTTATTAATCGCTATTGGATAATAGATGCCTAAAAAAAGAAGTGGAAAAAAAAAGAGTATTATAAAAATAGCAAAAATTACGCCATTATAAATTTATAACAACAACTTATTGTATTATTTATAACAATATAATTTCAAGGGATAGATGTGGAGATAAAGAGCCATCCAAACAGACATTTTTTACTTTTTTCAAGTCATTCTGTCTTATTTTTGTATTATAGTAACATTTCTCAACAAGGAGTGATTCACATATCATTTTTATTTCCATAAAAACATCCAGCATCTTCAAAAATAAATACTAAAAAAACCCTGCATGAATCTGCGCTTACCCATAGCTACTGATATGTTAGATGAATATTCACATTTTCCGTTAACATTACTACATATATATTTTTATTGACACAAAAAATATATATGTAGTAATGTCCCCAGTAATATAGTTATATACCACCGGATAAGTGTTAAGAAATATGCACTTTACCCGGTGGTTAGTTTTTAATTAGTTACTTTACGTTTATTAAGGAAGTGTACAATGGCAACAGAAAGCAAAACAGAAAAATTACAGGAATATTTGGATAATCGGCAGTACTGGTGGTGGGCAGAAAAAGCAAGATCATCAAGAACAGACTATTTGAGAAAGGCCATCTGGCCCAAAGGGAGCAAAGGGGCAGCTTATTTGCCTGGTATAAAGCTTGATGAATATGGTCCCATTATATTCAGCAAGGTGTTTGATACAGAAGCAGCTAAAGTTGAACCTTATATTTTAACCTATGCAAGAGCCCTTGCAAAGACCAATGATGAGATCCCTGCATTTATAGTGGACCAGTCGAGAATTGTAGGCTACTGCGGTTCTGCTCCCCATAAAATATACTGGTGTTCCAATGGTTCACATCAGCTAAATGAAGATTATTTCAATGATAAAGATGACCTCATAGATGATGATCAGCGTGATAATGTAGAAAAAGCGATCAATATCATGCGTCCTTACACAATGCAGATGATGACGGAAAGGGTCTTAAACAAGCGTCAGATGATTCTGGCCAGAACCACCCAGACATTTACCGGCGGACCCCACCTTGAAACCGCTGCATATTGCACATCTCAGTTTAATTATTACAAAAAAGGTTTTAAAGCGATTATCGAAGAGATCGACGAAAACCTGGCCAAAGCTGATGAAGTCCTCTATAAAGTCGGTGCAAAACCGGAATTTAAAGATGAGTATCATTACCTGAAAAGACTCGATAACTGGAAGGCAATGAAAATTACCCTTGAGTCTGTTATCCGCTATGCACAACGTCTTTCAAGACTTTCCAAAATAATAGCAGAAAATTTTGAGTCCGACCCTGTGAGAAAACAGGAACTCCTTGCTATTTCGGAACGGTGTGCCCATGTGCCGGAGAACAAACCAAGAAATTTTGTAGAGGCTCTTCAGTTTGAACATATTCAGACAATGTGCAGAAAACGTGAAAAATCTGACGCCTCCTGGCCCACCCATAATGACTGGTGGTTCTGGGAATGGTATGAGCAGGATGTGATCAAAGACAAAACCCTTAAAAGGGAAGACGCCCTTGATTATGTTTGTGAATACCTCATACGTGCATATGAATATGGGAGCTGCAGAAACCGTCAGAGCCGGGAGCTGCTGCCAGGTGATCCCGGGCCATATGTGTGGACTTTAGGCGGTGTTGATGAAAAAGGGAATATGAAGTATAATGATCTCACCAATCTGATTCTCGAAGCAGCAAGGCTTGTCAGGTGCGTCTCCCCCACATATGCATTAAGATACAATAAAGAGATGCCCGAAGATGTATTGAAAAATGCTTTTGAATGTATACGCCACGGGCTTGGTTACCCCAACATCAGAAACGACAAGGTTTTGATAGAAGCAAACATGTTCTGGAGTAATACACCCATAGAAGAGGCACGAACATGGACAGCTCAGGCCTGCATAGTCCCCTGCCCTGAAACCAAACGGGGGGTCATGCCCGCAAGATATTCTTCCAGTTCTACTTTTGGTTCAAAATGCCTGGAACTTGCTCTCTGGAACGGATTCAATCCCATATTCAAGATGCAGATCGGCCCGAAGACCGGTGATGTAACCAAAATGACCTTTAAAGAACTGCAGGACGCAACATTAGAACAGTTCAAGGTTATACACTGGGACGCTGCAAAAATCAGAAATATCTCTCGTGTGGTGGAAGAAACTCTGGGAAGGCCCCACCTGTCAGCAACCTATGAAGAATGTGTTGAAACAGGATTAAACGCATTTGAGCGGCGGGAATATGGTAATAACTGGATTACCACCTTTATCTGGATGGATGCCATGGACGGCCTGGTTGCATTAAAAAAACTTGTTTATGACGAAAAGAAATATACCATAGAACAGGTCATGGAGATGCTTAAAGCCAACTGGGAAGGATTTGAAAAAGAGAGACTCGATTTTGTCAGGGCTCCCAAATGGGGAAATGATGATGATTATGCCGATGATCTTATTGTCAAATTCCATGAAAGAGTCCGCGATGAAGTCTGTCTTCCATGTCAGTGCTGGGGAACCCGCTCCAAGGGAGTCCCTTTTGTACCCCAGAACATAGCGGCTTATACTGTGGCGGGAGCACTCCTTGGAGCACTTCCCAATGGAAGACGTCTTGGGGATACCTGTTATGACGGAGGATGTTCACCCGGAGCAGGTCTCGACAAAAAAGGCCCCACAGCAGTATTAAACTCTGTTGGAAAGCTTAGCCATGAAGATATGTTCAGAGCAATTCTTTTAAACCAAAGACTTTCACCTGCACAACTGGTAGGGGATAAGGGCTTTGCTGTTTGGAAGGCCTATATAGAAAGCTGGTGCGATCTCGGAATAAACCATGTACAGTTTAACATGGTCGATAACGAGACCCTTTTGTCAGCACAAAAAGCACCTGAAGACTACAATGAACTTGTAGTTCGCGTTGCCGGGTACAGTGCGAATTTTACCTCATTAAACAAGAGAACCCAGGATACTATTATAGCCCGAACCATACAAGAGATATAAGCATTACACACCAGGGGCCGAACTGTTTTTTTGTACGGCCCCTGTTTTTTTAATATTCAACAAGCGGAATCCTTCAAATAAATATAGACCTTAAGATAAAGATTTTGGGTGCCTTATATAGACCGTCACATAAATAATTTCACTGCGTTATCGGTCGGAGATATACGATTAGTATTATCTCCTCGCTCTAGCCTTGTGAAATTAATTATATGACAATCTATAGTAAGGGAGGTGGAAAACGATAATATACCATCCTACTTGTCTTTTTAGCCGTCTTCTTCGTTCCGTCAACAGTTACATATAGATTGTTCAGATAATTAATTTTACTGCGTTATGGGTCGTCGGACTATTATAATACCCCTCTCCCCCTGGTTTGCGGCAGATTTTAAAATCCCTAGTTATCTGAAAATTTATTACTTTTTTTGGGATTGATTTTAACTTTGGCCATGGTGAAATTTGAAAAACTCTGGCTCTTTGAACGCAGCGGGTTTCAAAGGTTTTTGAATTTTATTATAGCTCAAGCTATTAATGAAATTAGAATCAGGCCCACTTTTTTTGATCTTCAACAGTATAGGAGAAATGATTAGATATGAATTTTGAATTTACAACAGAAGAACTTGAGCTGCAAAAAGAGGTTGTCGATTTCATAAAAAAGGAATCAACACCCGAAGTCGTGAAAGAATCTGAATCCCAAGGTGATATCTATGGTGCCCCTGAAGGCCGTAAAATTGTACAGAAAATGGCCGCCAAGGGCTGGCTCACGCCAACCTGGCCAAAAAAATTAGGCGGCATGGGCGGTTCTGAAGTCATGGGATACATGATCCGTGAAGAAATGGGTTATTACGGGCTTCCGTTTGGCTTTATAGCAGCTCATATGGCCGGGCCTACGATCTTACGCTTTGCAAGTGATGCAATGAAGGAGAAATGGCTCCCAAGAATCAGCAGCGGAGAACTGGAATTTGCCTTGGGTTATACTGAGCCCCAGGCAGGGTCAGATCTTTCTGCTCTGATGATGGAAGCAAAAGATATGGGAGACCATTTTCTGGTCAATGGAACCAAGCTGTTTAACACCAGTTGCCATATAGCAGATTATCACTGGCTCGCCGCCCGAACAGATTTTGACGTAGCAAGGCATAAGGGTGTCTCCATGATGATTGTAGACTTAAAAAGTCCGGGGATTACAATAAATCCCATGATTACCATGGCTGGCTGGCAAACAAACGAAGTCTCCTATGTAAATGTTAAAGTCCCCAAAGAAAATCTTGTTGGTGAGAAAAATAAGGGGTTTTATTATCTAATGGCGGCCCTTGACTTTGAACGGATGTTTCCCCTTGGCAGATACAGAAAACTTTTTGATGACATTGTGGACTACGCCAAAGAGACCATTATCGGCGGAAAACCCCTGGCCAAAGATCCTGTAATACGTCAGGAAATAGCCCAGGTTGCCATAGAGATGGAGGCAACAACACTTTTATACTACCAGCTCGCCCATATCCTGGACAAAGGGAATATCCCCAGTTACCAGTCATCAATGGAAAAGACCTTTGCCACCGAAACTGCCCAGAGAATAACAAACCTTGGCATGGATATCCTTGGATTATATGGTCAGCTTAAAGATGATTCCAAGCATGCGAAATTACAGGGAAGAGTTGAGCGTTCTTACAGAACCAGTGTTGTTGAAACAATTTATGCGGGGACATCTGAAATACAAAGGAATATTATAGCCACAAAGGGCCTTGGATTGCCTCGTTAATTAATCCCCATCCATAAATGTTTTTTTGTCCAATATCTGCGTTATGGCAAAAAATAATCCCGAAATAGTTAATCCATTCCCGCGATTATTTCTTTCATAAACGTTGATCCTGGGTAAAATCCCCATTTATATACGGAGACTAATAAATACCAGGCAAAATTTTAGAAGTTTATTACGGCAAAAATTTTATTCCTCATGGGAATCAGATAAAGCAGGAGATTTTTCATGGATTATGATTTAAATAAAGACCAGGAATTGATAAAAAAATCGGCTAAGGAATTTTTATCCAAAGAATGTACCTCTGAATTTGTAAGAGAAATGGAAGAAGATGCAAAGGGGATAACGGATAAACTATGGAACAAAATGGCAGAATTAGGATGGCTTGGCATCTTGATACCTGAAGAATACGGTGGTCTTGAGGGGAATTTTCTCGATCTGACAGTAATTCTGACAGAAATGGGTTACCGTTGTCTGCCAGGGCCTTTTTTCTCCACAGTTGTTCTTGCCGGAACAGCCATACTTGAAAGCGGCGATGATGAGAAAAAAAAGAAACTGTTAGGAGATATCGCCGATGGAAAAGCTTATGTAACCCTGGCATTAACCGAAGAAGAAGCAGTCTGTTCACCCGAAAGCATAAAAACAATGGTAAAGCAGACAGGGGATGATTTTGTTATTAACCAGACAAAGCTTTTTGTTCCCGATGCCCATATAGCTAACTATATTATTTGTGCGGCAAGAACAAAAGACGGAGAAAATAAGGAAGACGGAATAACACTCTTTGTTGTGGACAGCAAAGATCCCGGAGTTAAAATTACCCCCCTGGATACATTTGCTTCAGATAAGCTTTGTGAAGTTATTTTTGATAATGTAAAAGTTTCAAAAAAAGATATTTTGGGAGATCTGGACAAAGGGTGGCCCATTCTTCAAAAAGTCCTTCAAATAGCTGCCGTGGGCAAATGTGCCGAAATGGTAGGGGGAGGCCAGCGTGCCATGGAGATAGCCGTAGAAAACGCCCAGGGACGAGAACAATTTGGGAAAAAAATAGGAAGCTTTCAGGCGGTTCAGCATCATTGCGCCAATATGGTTACGTATCTTGACACATCAAGATTAATGACATATAAGGCCGCTGCAAAAATAAGCTCCGGGCTTCCCACCGACAAAGCTGTTTCAATGGCCAAGGCCTGGGTAAGCGATTCCTGCCGCAAGCTTGCCGCATTATCCCACCAGGTAACAGGGGGGCTTGGGTTCATGGAAGAGTATGACAACCAACTCTACTACAGGCGCATTAAAGCCGCTGGAGTCTATTTTGGAGATGCAAGCTCTCACAGAGAGATAGTCGCACAGGAACTGGGATTATAAAACCGGACATTTGAAAAAACAGAAGTCAAATTTTAATTCTGACTTCTGTTTATTTCATTTGCGGATTTAGGAACGGAGATGAAATAAGTTGAGCAGAAATAGCGCAGGATT
>CAZNFB010000025.1:0-19024 GCA_964572105.1 uncultured Desulfobacteraceae bacterium | reverse complement strand
ATACCAAACCAAGAATTTTCCACCAGGTTGTCGCCACAATTATCAGCACAATCAGCAAAACAGGCGTTGCCACAAGACCCAGTTTTGTGAGGTCAGAAGCCTTAAAATATCTGTAGCTGTATGCGATTGCATTGGGAGGGCAGCCTATGACAAGGAGCATGGCAAAAGAAGTAGCTGTTCCAAGGCATAAAGCCAAAACCCTGGGGTCAACCCCTTCAAGCTGCGCCATGGGAATTATTATGGGCAATATCAAAGCTGCCGCAGCAACATTCGCCATGGCATTTGTAACAAGAGCTCCGAAAACAGCCACTCCGATAAACAGAACAACCCACCCTTTACCCTGTATAAGAGGAAAGAAAAGATGGGCAAAATAATCTGCTGCACCTGAGTAGCCCATTGCCAGACCCAGTGAAATACCTCCACCAAAAATAAAAAGAGCCGTGCCCCATTCCAGGTTATCGTTGATATCCTCCCATTTTAAAACCCCTGCAAGTGTCAGAGCACTGACTCCAAGCATACCTGTAACTGAGTAATGTATCCCATGAAGACCCTTTGTGAGCCAGCAGAGAAAACAGAGGGAAATGATGGTAATAGTTATTTTTTCCATGGATGTTAATGGACCGAGATCTTCATCAAATTCAGGCAGCTTGAATTTGGGATCCGGCCTGAAAACAAAATAAACAACAAGTACGGCAATCGGCACTGTAATAATAGCCGCAGGCATTGCAAACTTTATCCATTCGAGAAATGTTATCTCTATGCCTGTAAATTCTTTTAAAAAAGCCGCAGAGACCATACACCGTCCACCGCCGACCAGTGTACCCATTCCTCCACAGGAGCATGCAAAGGGAAGTGAAAGCATCATGAATTTTGCAGTATTGGTATTGGGCTCAATACCAACGGCTCTCATGAGTGGAAGCATTGTTACAATTCCAATGGCACAGGCTGCGGCATCATGCATGAAACTTGATGCCAGACCCAGTGATATGGAGATAATAAATGTAAATTTCACCACACTGGTTCCGGCTCTTTTTATGATAAAATATCCGAGCCGCTTTGTTATGCCTGTTTTTTCAAGTGCGATCGCAAAAATCAGGCAGCACATGATAAAAACAACCACAGGGTGCATGTAAGGTGCCCAGACCTGTTTTGTATCCCCTATTTTTAGCAGTATTAAGAATACCCCTATACATATTGCGGTTATCTCCAGGGGGATAGGTTCAACCACAAAAAGAAATACCAGCACCGCAAGAATTGCCAAAAAACGCTTGGCCCTGGGCGAAAGCCCGTTTACGTAATCGACCTTTACTTTACTGTTTTGCAGTTCTGCGGCCTTTTTTTCTAAAAAATTTACGGTTGCCTCATTTGCCCCGGGATTATTTGCCTCTATCAGGTATTCTTCTGAAGCCTTTTTATCTTTAGTCTGGGGAATCAGAGTATAATGCTGCTTGATATTCGTAAAAAAAATCTGATCAGTATCACCGGATATCTTAAATTGAGTACCTTCGGGTCTTGGCAGAAGCATAACGACTACGCCTATTGCCAGTCCCATGACCAGTTGAAATCCTTTTGATTTAATAAAAAACATATCCGCTCCTTGGCAAGGCCTTTGAAAATGTTTAATTTTGTTCTGCGTGGCGACATTTCCAAAAGGTCTTTTAACTTAAATCATTTTAAATCATTGTTGCGGTTAAGCAAAAACTGCAAAGGTCATGACTTTTTCCTTTTTGCATAGCCTTCCCTTATTTTTATAAGAAGCTCTTCAAGATCGCACGGTTTTGTAAGGTAATCAAAAGCTCCGCAATCGATCCCTTCTTTTGCCGCTTCTTTTGAACCGTGGCCGGTGAGCATAATAACCTCAAGATCAGGCTCCATTTTCTTTAATATTTTAAGGACCTCAATTCCATCCATGTCTTCCATTTTAAGATCCAGAACAGCAACGTCAAAATCTTTTTTTCTGAGTTCTTGAATTGCTTCAAGGCCGCTGAAGGTTTTCGTAACATCAAAGCCTCTTTTATTCAGTCTGTTGTAAAGAACATTTACATATCCTTTTTCATCGTCCACAATAAGAAGTCTGATTTTTTCTTTCTGCATAATTTTATTTTCAGACATAATTTTTCCTTTAAGCGTGTCTTGCGGTAATCTCCTTTATGCGCGCTTCAATAATTTTATCTTCATGGATCTGTTTTTTTTCGGCTGCCTGGGTTACTTTGGTAACAAGCTGATCAATATCGCAAGGTTTCATTAGATAATCAAAAGCTCCAAACCGCATCCCTTCAATTGCAGATTCCACAGTTGCATGGCCTGTGAGCATGACAACTTCTGTAAGGGGATATATTCTTTTAATTTCCCTTAGAGTCTCAATTCCATCCATGCCAGGCATCTTTACATCAAGGACTACAACTTCAAATTTATTGTCGTTTTTAAGCGATTTTAAAGCATCCAGGCCGCTGTGAGCAGTGTCAACGTTGAACTCTCTCTTTTTTAAGCGTTTGGTCATGGCCTCCACAAAAGGAACCTCATCATCAACTAAAAGCAATTTAATTTTTTTCATAATTATTCTCCTTAATATTATTATGTATGCTAACTATTTTTGGCAAACTCGGAACAAGTAAAATCTATGTAATTTTTTTTTGCGATCCCATTAATTTTTATAATCCGGCATCAAGGTTATCAGGCACCAAATCAGTTGCCCCCTTTTTTTGTTCAGAAATCGGCAGGTTTATAATAAATGTCGTGCCGACATTTATTGAACTTTGAACCTTAATATCCCCTCCCATTTTTTTTATTATTCCATAGCAGATGGCAAGGCCTAAACCAGTCCCCTTACCAACTGGTTTGGTTGTAAAAAAAGGATCAAAAATTCTGGCAAGATTCGCTTTTGGTATACCTGGACCGTTATCCTTAATCTCAACGATAACATTATTATTCTGAAAATAGCTGGTTATATCGATATTGCCTCCTGTTTTTTCCATGGCATCGAGAGCATTATTAAAAAAATTCAGCAGCACCTGCTGCATTTCCGACTTCGAAAGACTAAGTAAAGGCAAATCCTTGCCAAGTTTAGTATTAAAAAATACCTTTGCATATTTTGCTCTTTGCTCGGATAAACTTACAACTTCATCAATAATTTCGTTAACATGAACATCATCTATCCTTGAATCCGTTTTTCTTGCAAAGGAGAGGAGCTTGTAGGTGATCTCCTTGCAGCGTTTGCCCTGTGTTTTAATCTGCTTTAAAGACCTTCTGAATTCTCCAAGATTTTTAGTTTTCTGAAGATCTTCTTCTTCCAGCAAATCTTCCATCCATCCTGACTCTTCAACCATTATAGCCACAGGGTTATTGATTTCATGGGCTATCCCTGCTGCCAGTTCACCCACAGAAGCAAGTTTTCCGGTTTCTATCACCTGCTGGTTCAGCATTTCCTTTTCTTTATCAATACCGGCAATACGTTTAACTATTCTCCAGGATAAAAAAAACGCCATTAAAACAATACAAAAGGTGCCTATGCCAAAAATCATATGTGCTATTTTACGAACAATTTTAATGCTTGAAAAAGCATCCTCATAATCCTGCTGATACACCATCAGCCAATCGCCGCCTTTGAGTGAAGAAAGAACATATATGAGCTTTTCTCCTGAATCCTTATCTTTATTTTCAATAAGGCGCTCTCCGTTTTTTGTTTCTTTTATTTTTTTTAATAAATCCGCATAATTTTTTTTCTCTGGATTTACATCAAAAGAAGCTTTGGTCTGAAAATTCCCCTTTCTATTAATGATATATGCAAACCCTGTTTTACCTATTCTCAAATTTTCAACAAGTGAGTTAAAAGCCATAACATCTATGGTCGCCCTCAAGATCAACTCCTGTCCATTAAAAATCTTTTTTACAGTAACAATGAAATGGGGCAGGCCTCGAAGTCCCAGGAAAACGTCACTAATATAATATTTATTTTCAGCAGCATTTTTAAACCACTCTGCATCGGAATATTGTGCATCTTTTAGCTGAAAAGGACCGGCATATGCCAGTTGTGCGCCCTTGGCGTTAATAGTTCCTAAATCTACAAAAACATTATTATAAGCCTTTTGCAGTTCTAAAAGATTTTCCTGTAAAAATATTTCCTGCTTGAGTTCTTCATAACTGGAGGTCTTTGCCAGAAATTTAATATTTCCTAATCTTTCCTTTAAAAAAGTATCTATATTTTGTTTATGTTTTTGCACGAGTTCATCAAGGTGAGCCCCAACTTTTTCGTGATATGATTTTTTAAAGCGATCAAAAATAATCAGGCTGGCTAATACCATGGGAGTTATTGATACCATAATTATTGTGATCACCATTTTTCTGGCTATTATTTTATAATAAATATTTTGTTTATCTTTTTCCATTTTTATTGATCCAGAGAGATATTTTTATACATAGTTTTTTTATGCATATTAATTGATTTGTATAGTATATCTGCAATAACCTGTTTTAGATATTTTATGCTCTCTCTGCTTTTTTCTACAAAAAACAGCAAATTAGAATTATAAAATTTTTTTGAATAATCTGATTGAAGAGTATGGATAACTATGGGCAGCGGCGGAATTCTATTTTTTAATTTTTGTATTTCCGGAAATTCTTCAAAACCTGGAAGATCAGGATCTAGTATCAAAATATCGGCAAATTCATGATGATAGGCCCAGTATAAAACTTCCCGGCTGTTTTTTGCCATTCTAATAAGATATCCTTCATTTTCCAGTTCACGTTTAAGCAGCTTACGAACATTTGGATTTCTGTCTGCTATTAATATTATATGCTCTTTTTTCATGGGAATCTTAATTAAGACCTTTAAAAGTGTTCAATTCGTTTAACTCCAGGAAAAACAAAAAAGATAGCTGCTTCATATTTAATAAGAGATATCGCAAAGCATGTGCCATAAAAAAGAGGCAAACACATTTTTTTAACTATTTGTAAGTAAAGGAAATTTTTGTTATTATAATTAATCATGCGTAAAAAAAAATAAACGGTGTCGACTTTTTTTACAATATGTAAAATTTTTTTGATAGAATGCTTAGATTTTCAGACACTAAGGAACGGAGATGAAATAAGTTGAACGAAGTAGATGGGCCAAAAGACAAGCTATTTCGTTCAACTTATAAAATTTTCGTTCCTAATTAACTCTGCGATTTTTTTGTCAATATAAGGAAAAAATTTATGAGACCCGGTCTTTCGTTGCGCCATAGAATTTTTCTGCTTATAACGGCCCTTGCTATTATAAATATTTTTGGTTCCATGGTAACAATATGGTACACTTGGAGAACCCAGAAGCTTTATACTTCCATTGTAGATCGTGATGTAAATGCTTTAATCTCCACACAACACCTTGAAAATGCTCTGGTTTTACAAAAAGGGCTTACAACCTATTTTTTTCTTACAAATGCTTCCAAGTGGCTGGACCAGCTTGATGAATATAATCAAAAATTTCTTTTTTGGCTTACAAAGGCACGTACATATACTGATATTGATAAAGCTCGCTTTATTTTAAATGATATTGAATCGAACTATATAAGTTATGTTTTTGAACGTGATAAAATAATAGGTATGTACAAAGAGGGAAAAAAAGAAGAAGGGGCAAGGGAACACTGGAAGGTGAGAAAGCAGTTTATTTTAATTTACGATCTTTGCGACAAGTTTAAGAGTATTCAAAAAAAAATATAAAGGCAACCCGCAATAATTATAAAAAATCAGCACAAATAGTTACAGTAACTGCCTGGTGCGCTGTACCGGCTGTTATTATACTTATATTTCTTTTATCTTTTATTCTTTATAAACAGATATTGGAACCGATTAGAAAATTGGCTTTGAAGTTTGATATGACGAAAAGTTCAGTTCCCATGTCTGACGAAATAAACGCTCTTTCAAAACGGGTCAATTTTCTTGTAAAGGACATAAGTGATACCACTGCCAAGCTTGAAGAAAGCAGGGAGAGTTTAATACAGTCTGAAAAACTGGCTCAAGCCGGAAAATTGGCAGCAGGTATGGCCCATAGTGTCAGAAACCCGCTAACTTCTGTGAAGATGCGTCTTTTTACCCTTGAAAGAAGCTTAAATTTAAATCATACGCAAATGGACGACCTGGATGTAATATCGGAAGAAATTAGATATATTGATACTATTTTAAGAAATTTTATTGAATTTGCAAGGCCGCCAAAGATGCAGTTTCATATGATAAATCCTTCAGAGATTGTTGATATGGCGCTGGAGCTTTTAAAACACAGGCTTGAATCATACAAAACGGATGTGAGGGTTAAGGTGGACAGAGAGCTTCCGGCAATTTCGGCAGATGCTGAACAGTTAAAGGAAGTTATGGTAAATATATTGTTAAATGCATGCGAGGCAATGAGAGAAGATGGCGAAATTTTAATTGAAGAAAAAATTGTGTTTCTTGATTCTTCAGAGGATTCATTTGAAAAAGCTGTTCAAATAAGTATATGTGATAATGGTCCTGGAATTTCCAAATCTATACAGAAAAAAATTTTTCGGCCATTTTTCAGCTCCAAGGAAGAAGGCTCCGGGTTAGGGCTCAGTATTGCAAAACGGATTATAGATGAACACGGAGGTGAAATTATAGTTGAATCCGAAGAGAATAAGGGAACAACATTTATTATTCAACTCCCCTGCTGAATAGTTACAGATCTTTAAGGAATAAATTAAATGGCAAAAATTTTAATCGTAGATGATGACCCGCAACTGCGCAAGAGTTTTCAAAAAATTCTTGCAGCAGAAGGCTACACCCTTCAGGCAGCTTTCACTGGTGAGGCTGGAATCTGCTCTGTTAAACAGGACCCTCCTGATCTTGTTATTATGGATGTGCGCATGCCCGGCATGAACGGCCTTGAAGCATTTAAAGCTATGCATAAAATCGATCCAAAAATGCCTGTGATAATAATGACGGCGTTTGGGACAACTGATACTGCAATTGAGGCAACAAAAGCGGGCGCTTTTGATTATGTACTGAAGCCTTTTGACATTCCAGAGATACTCAATTTGATCGAGAAAGCACTTCAGGCCGGAAGTTTCATGCATTCAAAAGTTCAGATCAATGCTTCTCCTGAAAACACTTCAAAGGATGCGCTTGTCGGCAAAAGCCAGCCAATGCAGGAAATATATAAATCCATAGGCCGTGTGGCACCTACGGATGCAACAGTTTTAATACGTGGTGAATCAGGCACAGGCAAAGAGCTTGTTGCAAAAGCCATTTATAATCACAGTTTAAGGAATGATAAATCTTTTCTTGTTATTAACTGTGTTGCCATACCGGAAACGCTCCTTGAAAGCGAGCTTTTTGGTTATGAAAAAGGCGCATTTTCAGGAGCTGTAAACCGCAAAATCGGAAAGATTGAGCGTGCCAATGAGGGTACAATATTTCTTGATGAAATAGGAGATATGCCTTTTAATATTCAGGCTAAAATCCTACGCCTTTTGCAGGAAAAAAGTATTGAACGTTTAGGTGGGCTAAAACCTGTTACAGTCGATGTGAGAATAATTGCTGCAACAAATCGGGATCTGGAAAAAGCGGTTGTCAATGGAAGGTTCAGGGAAGATCTTTATTACAGGCTCAATGTTGTTAGCCTTAGGCTCCCTAAATTAAATGAGAGAAAAGATGATCTGCCTATTTTAACAGAATATTTTATGGAAAGATTTTCCAGAGAGATGAATATTCCTTATCCCGGCATTACTGCTAATGCAAAAGATGCTTTATTCGAATATTCATGGCCTGGTAATGTCAGGGAGCTTGCAAATACTATACAAAAAGCCCTTATCTTCAGCCAGGGCGGCCCCTTGGAAAGAAAGAATATTGTTGTCCACGCCGCCCAAGAAAAAGATGATAAAATATCTGGTAAAGAGGGCATCGATGATAATCATTTTGACAAACTTTTTCAAAAGTGGGTTAAAACAAAAATTACCCTTTCTTCCTGCGATAATCTTTTTGATTCAATAATGAATTCTCTGGCAGGCGCCATAACAAGAGAGGCTCTTGATTTTACCAGTGGGAATCGTTCCCAGGCCGCTAAACTCCTGGGTATATCACGCCCCACCCTTATTTCAAAAATTGATAAATATAAAATTAAAATAAAAACTTCTGCGTATTAGGGCTTGGTTTTATCTTGGGCAACTTAGGGCTCGCTCAAAAATAACTTTACATTTTAAGCGCCGATGCATCCCGCCTGGCTGCGTTCCGAAAGTGCAGAAATATCTTGATATTCCTGCGCTTTCGCGCCTTAAATGGCCGAAATTAAAAGCAACCCCAATTATTTTGGTTTAAATGCTAAATATGTAATCTGCGTATTATTTTTTTCTCTGTGCAGAAAATGTACAGATACCGGCATGCCGACTTTAATTGTTTCTGGTTTACCCGTATCCACCCCTTCAATGCGTGCATCGACTCGTGTTCCTTCTTCCAGCTCCACAACTCCCACACAATAAGGATTTTTTCTATCGAAGCCCTCTTCAAGCATAAAAGGGGGGCCAACTGATATGCAGGTAAAGGCTGCAAGCTTTCCATCCCCTTTCATTTCGACTAACTCCATATCGGTGTCATAACATTTTATACAAATCGGACGGGGAGGAGTATAAAGTTCCCCACATTTTTTGCACTGGGAGCCCATTAATTTGTCTTTGTTGAGATACTTCTCGTAAGAGATATCACTGATATTTTCTGTTCCCATTTATTTATTTCCTTTCAAGAATGGTAAAAGTGCAAGTGCCCCCTGTGCCTCCCAGATTATGGGCTGCCCCTATCCTCAGATTATTTTTTTTAACCTGTCTTTCCCCTGCTTCATTTCTTAATTGCTTCCAAACTTCGATGAGCTGGGATGTCCCTGTTGCGCCAACCGGGTGTCCTTTGGATTTGAGCCCCCCGGAAGTATTTATGGGCATGGGTCCGTTTAGTGCTGTAAGTCCTTCTTCTGCAGCTTTAAAGCCCTCTCCCGGCTTGAAAAACCCCAGGTCTTCAGTATGTATGATTTCTGCTATGGAAAAACAGTCATGAACCTCTGAGAACTGGATATCTTCAGGTTTAAACCCTGACATATTATAAGCTTCTTCTGCTGCATTTTTTGTTGCTTCAAAGGATGTCAAAGACGGAGCGGCATGGAATCCTCTGCCGCTCCCCTGGCCGATTCCTGCAACAGAAAGGGGTTTGTCAGTGAAATTTTTTGCTAAATCCTCTGCTACCAGAAGCATACAGCTTGCCCCGTCGCTGATGGGACAGCAGTCATAAAGATGCATCGGCCAGGCTATGGAAGGGTTAGCAATTGGATCGCTGAGAAAATCGATCTCATTTTTCCATTCAGGAATAGGCCGTCCCTTTTTCTTAAGGCTTTCAATCTTTGCGTTCATTAATTCTAAAACCGTGAAAGGAATTTGTGATTTGGGGTTAAAGGGGGCATTTTTATGACTTTTTATGGTAATATTCATAAGGTCTCTATGTGAAGCCCCATATTTTGCAAAATATGCTGTGGCTATTACGCCAAAAACGCCGGGAAAGGTAAAGCCTACTTTCCCTTCGTATGGAACAGTAGCCAGGGCCAGGCCTTCTGCTACTTCTGTTGATGATGATTTTGACATTTCTTCAACGCCACCAACAAGAACCATATCGTAAAAGCCTGATGCAATGGCAAAGACCCCCTCCCTAAATGCCAGGGCACTTGATGCACATGCCCCCTCGGTTCTGGTGGCAGGCTTTGGGGCAAGGCCTATTAAATCTGATATCATTGCGCCCCAATGGGCCTGGCGTATAAAAAAATCGTTTGAAAAATTTCCAAGATACAGTGCCTCAATTTCGTTGGGGTTAACCCCTTTGTCCACTGACGCTATTGTTTCGTTGAAAGCTTCGGCAAATAGATCTTTAGAGTCTTTATCTTTGAACATGCCGAATTTCGACATGCCTGCTCCTATTACAGCAACACCTCTTCCTAATTTTTTTCTTTTTTTTAACATTTTTTCTCCTGAAAAATAAAAAAAATATCCTGCAACCTGTATAACCTTTAAACTTATATCGATTTTAAGTAATATGAGCAATATTTTCTTATGATATATTTATCTGACAATCTAATCAGCTGTGCTGAATGCTTTTAGACTGAAGGTTGAAGGAGAAAAGTCGTCACCCCCTTCAAATTTCTGCCTTATACCTTAAACCTGTGTATTTGTAGGATTGATCAAAAATTCCCTTGTTTTTTTGAGCGAGCCCTAATGTACAGAGAATATCTGTTATTAATTATACATGTTGAGTTTTTTGGCCATGGCAAGAGCTTCATCCTTTGTTTCTATAAGTCCCAGTTCCTGGGCTTCCCTGATTTTTTTCAAAATCATACCCATGGCGGGGCCTGGACTAATGCCAAGGGGAATAATATCTTTGCCGGAGATCAGATTTTTTTGTTCAATCCTGTTTTTCCCTTTTTCGTAATATTCACCAATCAATCCTGCCAGCATTTTCAGGAGCTTTTTTTTTTTCGATTCCACAGATAATGGTCCCTGTTTACTCATTACATCGGCCATTGCAAGGATAACCAGCGGCACAACATCTTCTTTAACCTTTTTAAACCAGCGAAGACGGGTTTTTTTGCTGGTTTTATCATTCACTATTCTGGCTGGCTGCATATGTTCACCTGCCAGCATCTGGAGAAAAAAAGAGTCTCTGTTCGACATGCGGAGCCTGGAGGCAATTGCTCCCACGGTTTTTTCACCTGTTTTGTCATGGCCGTAAAAGGTAATTCTGTCTGAATTTTTGCTAAAACCTCTGGTTTCAGGCTTCCCAACATCATGGAGTAAGGCTCCGATTTTTATTAAAGGGAGTCTTGAATTGAACAAGAGGTTTTCAAATACTTTGTCTGCATGGGGCCCGAAAAATTCAGTTCTCTTTTTTATTATATTTTCACATTTTTCAAGGACGTTGATGGAATGAGACCACACATTCTGGTGGTGGTAACCGTTCTGGAGACATTCTTTCATTTTTTTGATTTCAGGAAAAATTTTCTCCAGACTCACTGTGTTGTCCATTGTTTTTACAAAATTGCTGCTATTATCGAGGCTGAAAATTTTTATTAATTCGTACATAATTCTTTCAGCAGGTGAAGATGTAAGGGCTTGGGCATGGATTTTTATTTCGGCCAGGGTTTTTTTATCCATGGTGAAATTAAGTTCAGCGGCAAATCTGAATCCCCGCAGAATTCTCACAGGGTCGGATGGAAATGCCTTTTCTCCGGTAACCCTGATGATCCTCTTTTTAATATCTGAAAAACCATTTAATGGATCTATGAGTTCTTCTGTTTTTCCTCCGGGTCCGATTTTAAATGCCATGGCATTCATCGTAAAGTCACGGCGTTTGAGATCAAAACAGATCGACCCGCCCTGTATTTGGGATATATCGAGGGATAATAACCTGTTTGTTCGATCTATTATCCTGTAGCATGGCTGGTCAGCCTTTTTTTTAAAAGATACAATCCTGGCGTTTTTATCTTTTGCTATTTGAAACGCAGCTTGCTCGGGGTCAGGGGAGGCCAGATCAATATCATTTATATCCCTTGTAAGAAAGTAATCCCGTACAGAACCGCCCACCAGGTAAATTTCGGGAAAATCAGTATTTACGAGGCTTAGCCATGAGCGTAATATTTTTGTTATCTGGGATATTTTTGCCCTGGTTTCCATAATTTGTGGATTTTTACATGTTTTGAATATCCGTGCAGATATTCGCGTAAATATTGATCTGAATTTTTTCCATTATTAAAATATTCTTTAAAAAATCTTAAAAAATCGCTCCTTGAAAGAGATATGCTTTTTTTATCTATTTTATCAATATAACGGTGAAATCGAAAAAGGTTTTTTAGTTTTTTTTTAAAGCTTAGTTTTCGTTTTATGCTCGAATTATCAAAATCGATTATATATGGCAAAGGAGGGGAGTTAATATTTTTTTTGATTATAATATTTTTCAGGTGAAGATCTGCATGATATATTCCTGCGGAGTGCATTTCTCTGATGACCCCTGCCACCGATTTTATAACCTTCCTCTTCTCCTTTATCCGGGTTTTGTCTTGTTTTGTGGATAAGTTCTCAAAATAGGTTTTCAGATCTACCCCATTGGAAAGCTCCTTTGTGATTAAATCCGCCCTGTAAAAAAAAAAAGGCATTTTATCTATTATCAGAGCCAGAATTTCATAGGTGGGGATATTTAAAGAGATTACTTTTTCCACAAAAAACAATTCTTTTAATGGCCTGGGTATTCCCCAGAAAATATCTTTGTTAAAAATACGGGTAAAGCCGCCGTGGGTGTAATGTTTTATAACCATTCTTTCATTATCTGTCTTGTCAATCAGGACAGATGGCACAGGGTCCCTTCCATTGTAGAAAATAGTCGATTTATTATTTTTTAAAAATATGGTCTGATTTTCTATCCCCATGCCCAGCAATTGTTCTTTATATGTATTGCGCAGGTATATTAGTCTGTTCCCTTTTTTAATCAGGCTAAATGATGGGGGTAATACTTTTTTTTTCACCTTGATTCCTCAAATTTTAGGACACCATGCTTAAACTATTTATTAACCATCTGTTAAATTGGCTGTTATGCATAAGGCATATCGGTTTATTGACAAGATAATAAAGGGTGGGTGTGGTCGTTCTAATTTCAGCAATAGAGTGAGCTATAATGGCCGAAGAAGGTATTAGAAGAAGGTATTAAGAAGAGAACCAGAAGTAAGTATAAGCATCACTGTGAAGGCTCTATGGGCCTTTAGATAATGGTTTTTGGTAAAGCCATTAAAAAAAGGCACCCTTTATAATTCAAAAGAATGCCTTTTTTTAACTAAAAATTAGTGGTCTAAACTACAGTGACATTAATTGCTGCGGGACCTTTTGGGCCCTGTTCAATGTCAAAGGTAACTTTGTCCCCTTCATCCAGAGACTTGAAACCGCTTGAATTGATTCCTGAGTGATGGACAAAAACATCCGGACCATCTTCTTGCTCAATAAAACCAAAACCTTTACTGTTATTAAACCATTTTACTATTCCGTTAGCCATAGTGACGTCCTCCTTTTAAGGATTAAAGATTTTCATGGTTTCAAACTTAAGGTCGCCACTTTGACAAATGGATATTCCCTTTAGAACGAAACCGGCCAGCCAGTTGACCGACCTCAATTTGCAGGGCAGTCTAACATATTAATTTAGTAATGGGAAGGTTTATTTAATTTTAAGTAAATAAAACTAGAAAATTCAGGAAGGTATGGATGGGGTAAAACCATATTTGGCGGCATATAGCAGCAAAAAGATTGCTGTTGATATTTTTTTGTGTAAAAAAACATTTGTTTTCTATGCACTAAAATAGTTTTTATTTTCCTGTTTAATTTTCCCACTGTTTAGCAACAAATTTAAATGTTGCTCGATCATGTTCTGTTCAAAAAATAATACAAATTCATTCATTGGCCACTTAAGTCTCTCTATATTGCCATAGATTATCTGATTTTTAGCCAACTCAATAGGGCTCATTGATTTTTTTTGAATCAATTTAATTATTTTATCTTCTCTTTTAGATATTATTTTAAAACACCTGTCAAGGCATATATTAATATCGTAGATAATATTATCAAAATGACTTGAAAGGCATTTCCCGATATTGATGTTTTTGATAGATTCCAATGTGTTCATGTAGTCGCTCAAATTTGAATCCAGATATCCATACCACGGGCCGAATGAATCAATACCAAGATCTGAAGCGAATAAAAGATTTTCATTTTCAGCAAAAAAACAGTAATGACCATCCGAATGACCTGGTGCGTAAATGGCCCTTAACTTAACTTTTCCCAAATCAAAAACATATCCATCATGATAACTGTTTTCATGTCCATGGGTATCCCCTTGAAAATTAATGGTATTTTTGATTATTATGTCCCACGCATTTTCCACGGATTCTCCCTTTATACCGATTTTTTTCTTAAGTTTTTCTAAGGATTGAGAGACTCCCATATCTTGCTTTGGAACAAATATTTTAGCCGAAGATAAGTTAGAAACAATGCTGTTCCCTGCAACATGATCAGGGTGAACATGACTTGTGATCAGAATATCGATTCTGTTTTTCTTTAAAAATTTTTTTATCAGCTCATTTCCAAAACCAGCATCTATGAGAACAACTATATCATCCTCAATAAGAAGAGAATTACAATGAGGAAACTTATGTTGCTCTAAAAGACTGATCTGCTTGGTTATCTGTATTTTCCTCAAAAAAGTAACCTTTTAAATAGTGTTTGAACAAAATAATTAAACCACCCGTATTTTTTTTAGTAGTGTCCGGTTAGGAAGTTACAAGAAAGAAAATACGGGAAGTTTAATTGTTTTTTCCGCTATTGCGAATAAATTTCTTGAATTTCTAAGTTTGCTCCGCCAAAATTGCGAAACTCGCTCGTGCCTCGCTCAAACAATCGCAATTTTTTGGCTACGCTGCACTAAGAAATTCTAAGAAATTTATTAAATACGCTACAAAAACAATTAAACTCCCCTCACGCAAGATTCTAACCGGACACTGCTAATTTTTTTTGCAACTTTTCAACCAACACTACCGATATAATCATGAAAAATTATTTTTTTAATTGTAAAATAGCCTTTAGAATTTCACTCCCCACAGGGGGGCAGCCCTGGACGAATATTTTGCTGTTTTTATGTATGGCTGTGCAGTTTCCTATGCATAAAGAATCCAGGGGAATATCAGTATTACCTTTTCCTATAACCATATTTATTTGTCTATTCCGGGGGAGGGCATTTATTATTTCACCATGGTATTTTTTCAAAAGAAGAAGAAGGGTCGACTGGCAGGCGCTGCATGATTTTTTGTCATAAATGTTTATTCCAGGAAATTCAAAGGCCAGATTTTTCGGAGGAGGGGAAAAAAGAGCGGCCCTTTTTGTCCAGTTTTCCGGGGTAATCGATATCTTATCTATATCGATGATGCCAAAACCCCGTTTTGCCCCAAGGCGAAGATGGGGAATATCTTCTGCATTCGTCCCCATGAGCCTGCACGCCACGGCATCTGCGGCAAAGGGGTCAAAGCCTGCCACCAGGACATCCATCGGTTTTGGAGTGCCTGCGCTGGGTCCTAAGCCTTCCATTCCCACGGTTCCGTCAATAATCGAAAAATGGGGCTTTAGAATCCCCGCAAGATCTGATATGGCAATATCTATGGGTTTTTCATCATACCCTTCCACAGGGGGGAGCATGTGGAGCTTAACCTTACTTTTTTTCCAGAGGCATCCTTTCATATTTTTTATTGAAAGGGTTACTCCGGTATGCATGTGCATTTTCATCACCGGGATTGAAACTATTATATCGGATTCAAGAACATCTCTGCAGATTTTCAGTGATTTTAAGGCAATCCCGTTTTTCACAGGTACTTTTACAGCGGACCGTTCATCAAGATCTATGAGCCGACACCCCCGTTTTTTTGCTATCCGTGAAATACCCGATTTTTTAAAGGCCTCCTCTATATCGACCCCCACAATGGGACTTTCACCCACAGCAACTTTTGCTCCTGCTTTTTGAAAAGCATCTATTGCTGCGGCAACAACCATATAATTTGTCACAATCCCTGTGTCTGGTTCTGCTGCTCTTCCAATATTAGGTTTTAAAAGAACCTGTTTTCCCCTGGCAAAGGAGAGGTCAATTTGTTGAAGAAGCAAGGCTGTGTTCTTGTATGGCCCGTCTCCTCCGGCCACAAAGATTTTTGGTGTTGATGAAGAAATGTTGGGAAAATGATTCATGGGCATTTGCTAGGGAGAAAGAGATTTCTGCCTGAGAATATGATCAGCCAGAACAATATATACCATGGCTTCACAAACAACATTTATTCTGGGTATGGCTGAAATATCGTGTCTTCCTTTAATGGAGATGCTTTCAGGTTTTTTTTGCATATTAATGGTTTTCTGCTCCATAATAATGGATGGTATGGGTTTTACTGCTGCCCGTATAATAATTATGTCTCCGTTGGATATTCCAGCGAGTATGCCTCCGGCGTTGTTTGTGGCAAAACCGGATGGGAGTATCGGGTCATTATTTTCGGAGCCAAGTTTTTTTGCAGCTTCAAAACCGGCTCCTATTTCCACACCTTTTACCGCTCCTATGCCCATGATCGCTTTTGCCAGTTCAGCATCCAGTTTATCAAAAACCGGCTCTCCCAGGCCAGGGGGGGCACCTTTTACAAGGATTTCCACAACTCCTCCAAGGGAGTCTCCATTTTTTCTGACTTCTTCAACCCTTTTAGCCATTAGCAGGGCAGCTTCTTTATCAGGGCAGAAAAACATGTTGGTATTTATTAGATTCAGATCCCTTTGCTTTGCCTTGACCCCTCCCAATTCTATTGTATATGCATGGACTTTAATATTTTTTTTATCAAGAAAGGCTTTTGCCACAGCACCTGCAGCTACCCTTGCCACGGTCTCTCTGGCTGATGCTCTGCCGCCCCCTCTCCAGTCCCGTATACCATACTTTTGCTGATATGTTATATCCCCGTGCCCCGGTCTGAAAAGTTTTGCATATGGTTCATAGGATTTGGATTTTGCATCCTTATTATTCACCATAATCATTATGGGCGTTCCTGTTGTTTTACCTTCAAAAATACCGGACATTATAATAGCTTTATCAGGTTCTTTTCTGCTTGTGCTGGCGGAAGATCCTCCGGGTTTTCTCCGGTCGAGCATTAATTGTACTATATCTTCATCCATGGGAATCCCTGGAGGGCAGCCGTCTATTACAACACCCACACCTTTTCCATGGGATTCTCCCCAGGTTGTTATTTTAAATGCTTTTCCAAAGTTGCTTCCGGGCATGGGCGGTTCCTGTTTTTTTGCAGCATTGTCCGGTTAGAATCTTGCGTGAGGGGAGTTTAATTGTTTTTGTAGCGTATTGAATAAATTTCGTAGAATTTCTTAGTGCAGCGTAGCCAAAAAATTGCGATTGTTTGAGCGAGGCACGAGCGAGTTTCGCAATTTTGGCGAAGCAAACTTAGAAATTCAAGAAATTTATTCGCAATAGCGGAAAAAACAATTAAACTTTCCGTATTTTCTTTCCTGCAATTTTCTAACCGGATACTACTGATTTTTTTGTAACTATTTAGCTGACATGTATAGCAACTGCGTATTTTAAACCAGCGCAGCTGAATAATCTCTTTTTTTTAATTGTTTTATGATCATGCTGTACAGGGTATTTATTTCCAGATTGTCCGTGTCAATGGCAAAATTCATACTCTCTTCATAAAGGGGCCTGCGCTGATTAAGTGTCTCCTCTATTTCATCGAGAAGTCCCCTGGAGGTTAATGATGGCCGTGAATCTTCAGTGGTTTCATCCTGGACAATTCTTTTTTTGATGGTTTTAGGAGTGGCTCTTAACCATATAACGATTCCGGTCTCTTTCATCAGCTTTACATTATCTTTTTGGAGAATAACCCCTCCGCCGGTGGCAATTACATGATTTTCAAAGGCGCTTATCTCTTTTAAGATGGTACCCTCCTTTTCTCTGAAGTAGTCCCATCCATGGCTCGAAACCATATCACTTATGGTTATATTATATTTATCTGCCAAGTATACATCCGCATCAATAAAGGGTATTTGCATTGATTCTGCAAGTTTTTTCCCAAGGGAGGTCTTCCCGGTACATCTGTATCCTGTTAAATATATGTTCATGATTTAATAAAGCCCCATAAAAACATCCCAAAAATCAGGGAATGATTTTTCAACACATTGTTCATCCTTAATGAAAATTCCAGGGGCCATTAATCCTGCAACTGCAAAACTCATGGCAATTCTGTGGTCATTATAGGTATTTATTTCTGCCCCATGGGGAGTTCCACCTTCGATTATCAGGCCGTCCCCTGTGGCTTTTGCGTTGATTCCTGTTTTTTTGAGTTCAGCTGCCACAGAACCCAGGCGGTCGCTTTCCTTTTCTTTTAAATGGGCCACGTTTGTAATACGGGTAGTCCCTTTTGCAAAGGCAGCAACAACAGAAAGGGTAGGTACAACATCGGGCATGTCGGACATGTCTGCTTCGACTGCTGAAAGTTCTCCCCCTGTAACGGTTATTCCGTCATCATCATGGGTTATTCTGCACCCCATTTTTTCCAGTATTCCTATGAAATTGACATCACCCTGGCGTGAATTACGGGATATTCCCTTGACCTTGACAGATCTCCCTGTAATGGCAGCAGCAGCCCAGAAGTAACTCGCCTGGGAACAGTCCGGTTCCACCATATGGGAGCCTGAAGTGTATATTTGTCCCCCTGGGACCTGGAAAAAGTTATATCCTTCCCGCTGAATATCGATTCCAAGCCTTTCCATTATATCTATGGTCATATCAATATAGGGTCGGGAAACCGGCCCTTTTGATACAATAATCTCCATTCCATTTAAAGTGTAAGGGGCGATAAGGAGAAGAGATGAAAGAAACTGGCTGCTCACATGGCAATCTATTAAAACCTTTCCTCCAGATATTTTTCCTCCCTTGATTCTTACTGGGGGAGAACCATTATTGTTAACGGAACAGACATTAATGCCAAGGCTGATTAATGCATCCAGAAGATCCTGAATAGGCCGTTCCCCCATTCTGCTGGAACCTGTGAGGATATATTCTCCAGAACCGAGGGCTGCCACAGAAGTGAGAAGACGCATGGAAGTCCCTGAATTTTCCAGATTTATCGGTTCTTCGCACCTGCTGATACGTCCACCGGTTCCGTGAACCAGGAAAGAATCCCCCTTTTCTTCGATGATTATCCCCATTTTTTGCAAAGCAGATTTTGTGAGGATGGTATCTTCACTTTTCAAAGGGTTTGATATGCAGCTTTTGCCATCTGAAAGGGCGGATGCAATGAGCATTCTATGGGTATAGCTCTTGGAGCCGGGGACAGTTAAACTGGTGTTTTTTATTTTTTTTTGTAAAATTTCAATCATAGGATTTACAATGAGTTTAGGAACGAAAATTTTATAAGTTGAACGAAATAGCTTGTCTTTTGGCCCAT
>CAZNFB010000024.1:0-19658 GCA_964572105.1 uncultured Desulfobacteraceae bacterium | reverse complement strand
ATTTCTTGAATTTCTAAGTTTGCTCCGCCAAAATTGCGAAACTCGCTCGTGCCTCACTCAAACAATCGCAATTTTTTGGCTACGCTGCACTAAGAAATTCTACGAAATTTATTAAATACGCTACAAAAACAATTAAACTCCCCTCACGCAAGATTCTAACCGGACACTACTGATAATTACTCAAAATTTATCTTTTTCATGTTAATATTTTATATTATAATGTATTAATAGTCTTTTTAATTTTTATTGTTTGTACACAAATTCTTCTAAAGTATAATCATTCTTGCTTCTAAAGCAAATTAAAAGGGTAATAATATCATGCTTCTTAATCTTATTTTCTTTTCCCTGGGACTGATGCTGCTTTACTATGGAGCATCATGGCTTGTAAAAGGGTCATCCACCCTTGCAAAAGATCTTGGCATAAGGCCCATTGTAATCGGGCTTACTGTTGTTGCTTTTGGAACTTCCGCTCCTGAACTTTTTGTAAGTGTTATCTCATCAATTCAAGGTAAAAGCATGATAGCTGTGGGAAATGCCGTGGGGAGCAATATATGCAACATCGGCCTGGTGCTGGGACTTACAGCCATGTGTAATCCTATTATCACCAAGAAATCGGTGGTAAAATATGATATCCCGATAATGATCGGGATATCCTTTTTCCTTTTATTAATTTCACTTGATTCACAATTAAGCAGGATTGACGGTTTTATTCTGTTTTCAGGAATAATTATCTACACTTTTTTTAATTATTATTTTTCTGCAGGGAAAGCTAAAACAACAGGTGCAAATCAGGAGCCTTTAATTTGCAATGTTGAAAAAAAAAAATTTACCTCAACAAAGTATGGACAGGTTATTCTTATAATTCTTGGTATTTCCGGAATAATTGCGGGAGCCGACATCCTTATTAATGCAGCTGTCAAAATAATGCAAGTATTTGGTGTTAATGAAAAATTTATTGGATTAACCATTGTAGCTTTTGGGACGTCTCTTCCCGAACTTGCAACTTCTGCTGTATCTGCTTTAAAAAAAGAGATGGATATAAGTATAGGAAACCTGATAGGGAGTAATGTTTTTAATATTTTAAGTGTCCTGGGTGTAGCATCCTTAATCAGGCCGATTTCAATAAATGGCGGATTTATCGAAAGTGGTCTCATTTATGACTACCTCGTTATGATATTTATCTCCATCCTTTTGTGGGGGTTGCTGATAAAAAAACCTGTTGTCACCAGAACAAATGGTGCCATACTTTTAGCAGCGTATACCGGCTATATTATTTACTTGAATTTGGCTTGACAAAACAAAGATTTTTTATTAGTGTAAACAGGTTGATTATGTATCAAATTTATATATAGATTATATACCATTTTTTAATGGTTAATTGATGTCAAAAAAAATAATATAATGGAGGATTTAACAAATGGGAAATTTGGTAGCACCTCACGGTGGAAAAGGTTTAGTCTGCTGTCTGCTGGAAGGGGCGGAACTTGAAGCAGAAAAGAAAAAAGCTGCGACTTTAAAACAGATTACAATAACACCTCGTGAAGAAGGTGATCTTATTATGATGGGAATTGGCGGTTTTAGTCCTCTTAACGGGTTTATGACTAAAGCTGACTGGAAAAGCGTATGTGACGATTTCCTCATTGCTGACGGAACCTTTTGGCCCATACCGGTTACTCTTTCTGCAGATAAATCTAATGCAGATGGAATAAATATTGGTGACGAGATTGCCCTGGTTTCAGAAAGCAGTGAAATAATGGCCACCATGAAGGTCACTGAAAAATTTGAAATGACCGAGGCCGACAAAAAATACGAATGTGAAAAAAATTACATGGGCGAAGGAACAGCAACACCTGAAGAATTCTGGAAAATCGCAAAAGATGATCATCCGGGAGTTCAGATGGTAATGGCCCAAAAAGATGTAAATCTTGCCGGACCTGTTAAAGTTTTAAGTGAAGGGGATTATCCTGAAAAATATGCCGGTGTCTACCAGAGACCTGCAGAATCAAGAAAAATTTTTGAAGATAAAGGATGGAGTGAAGTCGCTGCACTGCAGCTTAGAAATCCCATGCACCGATCCCATGAATACCTTTGCAAAATTGCTGTGGAAGTATGCGACGGTGTTTTTATCCATTCCCTGGTTGGAAATCTGAAACCTGGTGATATTCCGGCTGAAGTCCGTGTTAAATGCATTGATGCCCTTGTTAAAAATTATTTTGTTGAAGATAACGTGGTTCAGGGCGGGTATCCCCTTGACATGCGTTATGCCGGTCCCAGGGAAGGATTGCTCCATGCAACATTCCGTCAGAATTACGGATGTTCAAAGATGATAATCGGCCGTGATCATGCCGGAGTTGGCGATTTTTACGGAATGTTTGAAGCTCAGACAATCTTCGATAAAATCCCTGCACCTGCAGAACCTGGCAAGGCTCTTCTTTGCGTACCTTTAAAAATAGACTGGACTTTTTACTGCTACAAATGTGACGGCATGGCATCCCTTAGAACCTGCCCCCACGGTAAAGAGGACAGAGTTCTCCTTTCAGGTACACTGCTGAGAAAAGGCCTGTCAGAAGGAACAGTTATACCGGATCATTTTGGCCGTGAAGAAGTCCTTGAGATACTCCGAGAATACTATGCGGGACTCACTGAAAAGGTCGAAATCAAGACTCATAAAGCTGCAACAGGCAGCTAAAAAAATCTGCTTGCAGAGAGATATTTCTGATCTTGCACGGCGGTAAGGTAATATGCCCCCGTGCAATATAGTAAAAAAAAAAGGGAAGACTTTTTTAAAAGTCTTCCCTTTTTTTTTATATAGACGACCGTCACATATTTCCTGGAAAGGGCAACCACAAGGGATTGCCCCTACGAATGAAAGCAAGAATAATAACCGACCGTTTATTTCCTGTTGCCGTACTCCGCATAGGTCATGGCAACTGTTCTGTAAACCACATGAGCAAGTTTCGAATAGGGCAAAAAGGCAAATAAATTAAATACTAAAACCAGGTGAATTAAATAAACGCCATAAGTCACCCCGGCAAGCCCTGCCATCCTTGTCATCTCGGAAAGTAATCCCGTGACGCCCAATCCTAAAACAAGACCCAGAAGATACCAGTCTTTATAAACTGTGGTCTGATCTGTTTTTGACAACCTGCTTTTAATCATGAGTCCGCTTCCAATAACAAGAAAAATACCTGATATATTGGCAAGCCATTTAACAGGATTCAACTGACTGTAGGGACCTGGTATATGGAAAAGGTATAAAACAACAAAGAAAATATTAGTTACCACAAATAACCCGATAAAGGCATATAGAACCATCATATGTGAAGTTTCCCGTTCTTTGTTCTCAGTGCACTGGGAAAATTTATCATGCTTTAATATTGCAGGGATAACCTTTATTAAAGCCTGAATCATTTTTTTGATATTTAAATCTTCTTTATCGGTCTTCCCTTCCATGAGAGCATTTTCATGAATATCAACAATAAATCTTTTTAACCCCAATACAAAATTTATAAGAACCCATCCGGCAAGGGGAATAAAAACAAGATCAACAAACCATGTTGAAATAAAATCTGCATGTGCTATTACACCATCGTGGCTTCCATGGGACCATTCAAGCCCAATTGCGTGAAAAATGCTGGACATGGTACCACCGCAAAAAACCGTAATAAATGCAAGAACCGCAAAAAGCGCCGCTGGAATTCCAAAGAGAATATGAAGTTTCCTGGGGTCATTTACAGCGGCCCCTATTCTTTTTGAAAGAGCATATTCAGAGATTGCATAAGATCGAACTGCACTTAGAACGTCACCAGGTCTTGCGCCGCGGGGGCACAGGGTGGAGCAGTCTCCGCATTGGTGACAAAGCCAGATATCTCCGTTTTTAACAAGTCTGTCCTTTAATCCCCAGGATGCAGCCATCATCTCTTTTCTGGGGAAAGGCTTGTTATCTGGGGAAATGGGACATGCGACCGAGCATGTGGCGCATTGAAAACATTTTTTTAATGTATCCCCCCCAAGCCCGATAACCTGTTTGACAAAATTGACATCGGGCTCGACAAGACACCTTTTAGTCATATCAATACCTCCGGTAATTTAAAAAAAACAATTTTTAAACCGTTTTTTAAAAAAACATATTTAATGATTGAAGATTGAAAATTCAATCTTCAATCAATTTAAATCAAATACTTAAAATCCCTTGAAGGGATTCGGGCCCAAGTCTTCAATTATTTCTGCAAATTCATTAATTATCTGGGGAAGCTTATCATAGTCATCTATTCCCACCTCATACTGGGCAACCCGTTCTTCTTCCAGAGCAAGACTCGATAATGCTTCACCTATCTTCTGCATCCTGACATTCGCAAGCTCACTACCCTTGACAAAATGGCACTGATAATCATCTCCATGTTTGCACCCCAGGAGAAAAACACCATCCATTCCCTGGGAAAGGGCATCTTTAATCCAGATAACATTTACTGAACCTAGGCATCTAACAGGAATAAATCTTACCTCGGCAGAGTAATTAAATCTGTTTAAACCAGCAATATCAAGGGCAGGATAAGCATCATTTTCGCAAACCAGACAGAGGATTCTCATGGGGGGCTCATCATAATCATCTTCAGATGGTACTCCAATGGCCTTTACCATGGAACCCACACTGTCAACATTATAGTCAGCAAAACCTATTATACGTTCAGGACAAGCTCCCATGCATGTTCCGCAACGCCTGCAGCGTGTGGGATTAGGTTTAGGTGTTCCTTTTTCATCATCATCAAGGGCACCAAAGGGGCATTCCTCTGTACATCTTTTGCACTGGGTACATCTTTGAAAAAAGAAATCAGGAAAAGTCATGTCACCAGATCTTGGGTGAACTGACACGCCCCTGTTAACAGACTCAATACACTGAATCGCCTTTAACGCCGCACCAGATGCATCCTCGATGGATTCCTCCATGGTCATCCCCCGGCGGATAGCACCAGCAGCATAAATACCTGTTCTTTGGGTCTCATAGGGGAAGCAGATAAAATTGGAATCTGCGTAATCATCAAAAAGCTTATTATCCCTAAAACCTGGTCCCTGCCTGTAGGCAAGATTAATAACAGGATCATCAGCAGTTACAGGAACCATGCCGGAAGCAAGAACCACCATATCTGCCTTTATCTGGATCTCTTCTCCTAAAAGTGTATTGTCAGCCTCCACCAGGAGACTTCCGCCACCATTGGAAACATTTACGACTTCTCCCTTGGTCAGAAATATCCCTTCAGTCTGCTGCAGACCTTTATAAAAATTTTCAGATAGCCCGGGGGTTCTCATATGCTGATAGATTACATAGGCTTTGCCGTCTTCATAATCTTCGCAAACATATTTAGCCTGTTTTAAAGCCACAAGACTTGTTACCGAGCCTGTATATGAAAAATCAGAGTCGTCATCACTTTTTCCTGGACTTTGAACAAACACAACAGATTTAGCCTCTTTACCGTCAGAAGGCCTTACTATCTTACCGGCCTGTGCTATCTTCTCAAACTGTACATTTGTAACAACATCAGGAATTGTTCCATATCCGAGATGGGAAGCAACTCCTGCTTCAAGTTCATCAGGTCTCCATCCAGCCGCAAGAATAACAGCTCCAAAGAGTTCTCCGTCAGGATCAAGGGACAAAATATCCTCTTTACCCTTGTTAAACTCCAGATAACGTTCCTGAAGCTTTTCAACATCGAGATCCTTACCATTTTCATCCACTTTCATATCATCGGGAAGTGGAAAAGGAACATCAAAAGCAACGGTTTCACCAGGTTTTTTTAAGGTTACGGTGAACTCACCTGGCTGGCCTGCTATACGGGCAACAAGAGTAGCTGTTTTTACGGTAATGTTGGAATCATCCTCAACCTGTTTGATCATAGACTCAATAACAGGGGGAACCAGATCGTCATAAGGTTCGGCAACAGGTATCTGTTTCCTGACTTTTGAAGCAAATCCCCCCAATGAGGACTCTTTTTCCACGATTGTAACCAAATAACCTGCAAGGGAAGCATCCAAAGCTGCAGAAATACCTGTGATCCCTCCACCTATAACAAGTATCTTTTTACTTATACTCTCCAAAAGAAACGGTTCAGGCAAATCAACCTTTTCAACCTTGGCCATGCTCATCTTCAGATAATCTTCAGCCAGCATCTGCAAAGAATCAAAATGCTCTTCATCATCTTTCTGGTCTTCTGTTAAAGCAGGATACTCCGACCTTGGGTGGGTCCATACAACCTGCTCTCTTAAATTTACCCGATCAACAATGCATCCGTCAAACTTGAAAATATCATAATTTATACGGCGTGAGCAGCCCGCTATTATAAGTGTATTCACACCATCATCAGAGATATCTTTTTTTATAAGGTCAATCCCTTCTTTTGAGCATAAAATCGGATGGGTTTTTACAGGAAAGCCTTCTTCTTCAGGCACATCACATAACTCATCCATAATAAGGGCATCGCCGATTCCGCAGCCTGTGCAAATAAATACACCATATTTTTTATCCATGGTTTATTCTACCTCCTCACCAGAGTTTGTATAGCCTTTAATGCCATGCCGGTTGCGTTCTGGTTAGACGAAACCACATCAGCAGGCTTGTTGGCACAACCCGCTCCAAAGATACCGCCTTTTTCAAAATCGTTTATTATAAATCCATCATCATTATATTTTAAATCTGCAGAAAGCTTTACATCTTTAGCTGTGGGCTGCATTCCTGTTGCCAGAACAACCATATCTGCGGTCTGATTTATTTTTTCACCGGTGATGGCATTTTCAGCTGTTACAGTAATATTACCGGTTTCAGGATCTTCAAGAACTTCCGCAACCTTCCCTTTGATAAAAATTACATTTTTATCTTCTTTTATTTTTTTATAAAATTTTTCATATTTATAACCAGGAGTTCTCAAATCTATATAAAAGATATATATCTTTGCATCGGGATACTGCTCTCTGATATACGTGGTATGCTTTAATGATGCCATGCAGCATATGTATGAACAATATGGAAGATGGTTTTCATCCCTGGAGCCGGCACATTGTACAAAAACAACACTTTCAGGCTCTTTCTGATCAGAGGGACGTAATATTTTCCCCCCTGTGGGACCGTTTGTTGATGCCATTCTTTCCAGCATCATATTAGTTACTATATTTTTATGTTTCCCGAATCCAAGATTATCAATTTTGGCGGCATCGTAGGGCTCCCAGCCCGTTGCCCATACTATGGCCCCAACATTAAGATTAAGGGTCTTCTCCTCCATATCCAGATCTATTGCATCATATTTACAGGCATCTTTAGCCAATTTTGCATCATCAGTCCCTATAATCTGTGAAGATATGATATATCTTGCAGGAAAAGCCATATTGTGGGGGAGATAAGCCCCTTTTGTCTTATCCATTCCAAAATTAAATTCATTTGAAATCTCAGCCTGGCATGCAGAAGCACAATCTCCGCAACCTGTACAATTCTCATTGACATATCTTGGAGACAACTTAAGCGCAACATTATAATTTCCAGGGGAACCTTCCACATTTTCGACTTCAGCCTGTGTAAAAACTTTTATGTTAGGATTATCCTTAATTCTCCTGAAATTGATTTCAAGCCCGCATGTTGGCGGACACAACTTGGGGAAATATTGTTTCAATTGTGCCACTCTTCCGCCAAGATAAGGACTTTTTTCCACAAGGAATACCTCATATCCCACTTCAGCGGCTTCAAGAGCAGTGGTAAGACCGCTTATTCCTCCTCCTACAACAAGAATACTTCCGCCGGCAGGAGCTGCTTTGTTATTTGTCATACTTTCCCTCCATGCGTTGATTATATTTTGAGATAATTAAATCTCAAATATCTAATATGTTTTACACATCCGTTTAATTATAATATCCCTCGGAAGGTTACAAATTGCGTTTTTCGGTGAGCAATAAGCATAAAGAGCAGGCGGTGAAGGCTTGTAATAGCAAGAGCTATGCGAGCCTGATACAACGTCAGCCATTGATGTTCAGGGCCATTGAAAAAATGTAATTTGTGGCTTTTCGAGGTATAATTAAACGGCACTCATTTTAAGTATCAAACTTTAGGGATTAGTTACAGTTTCAGCTAAAGAGATCTAATGGCCAAAGCCGGAACTAACTCCAAATTTTACGTAACAATTACACTGGACCACGGAAAAATTAACAGTTTTTACTATGGCAGCAGATAAATAATTTGATTGTTAATAACTGTCAATTTGAAATCAATTAAAATTGACAGTTATTAACAATCAAAGAGCAGATAACAAAAACCTCCAGACACCTTTAAGATATCTGGAGGTATTGTTATTTTACTAATAAATAATCATTTACAATTAATCAGAAATGATTTTTACATAGTCTTTCTTTTTTACATCCCAGGTTTGTGCTTTGGGATCATACTTGGAATTTACAAAACAGAACCAGTTTTCATCATCCTGTCCTGGATAATCTGACTGATAATAGAATCCTGGATAACGTGTCTCTTTACGGAACTGAATGTGACGCAGATGGGCCTCTACAGTCCAGATACGATGAAGAACTTCCCAGCATCTCATAAGCTCATGGAGATCACCGGCTGCAAGTTTTTCACAGTCTTCACGCATTGTTTGAAGAAGTTCCATAATTACTTCAAGGGATTTGTTGCTTGTCTGATAAAATGTTGCAGTACCTGCTCCATACTCATGGGTTGCCTTCATGAGACGCATGGCCATTCCATCAGGTTTAAGATAATTGGGATTTATATCTGTTGCAGTTGTAAGGTCGCAATTATCAAGGTATACACGAACAGGTTTATAAACCATGTCGACCAGTTCTTGTGTTGACTGGGACAAAACAGGAGTAAAATCTGCGTTATCACGGCAGTATCTGACCATACCTTTTGCAGTCATACGTCCTTCAGCATGGGAGCCCGATGAAAATTTATGACCGGAACAGCCTACACCATCACCAGCTGTAAAGAGTCCATCAACAGTTGTCATACGGTTGTAAATTTTTCCGTTGGCAGCTTTAATTTTGTATGATTCAGGAACCCAGTCAAAATCAGGCCCTGAAGTCCAGAGACCACAGCAGCCGGAATGTGAACCAAGAAGGTATGGTTCTGTGGGCATAATTTCAGAAGTCTTTTTTTCAGGTTCTGTATTAGTTGCGCACCACAGGTTTGCCTGGCCACATGTCATGTCAAGGAAGTCTTCCCATGCTTCTGATTCAAGATGCTTGAGTTCTTTCTTGCTCATGGTTTTACCAAGTTCTGCCAGGGCAGTAACTGTATCCATTGTGATGGGACCACGGCCTTCTTTCATTTCAAAAAGCATGAGATGATTTCTAAGGCAGGTTGGTGTAATAGCGGCAGTTCCATAAGGAGCATATTTTTCCAGCTCTGCTGCTGCTGCATCACTGGCTGCATAAGGTTCGCCAAGACCGTTTAATGTTTTTGCCTTAAACAGAAGGAACCATGCACCCACAGGTCCGTAACCATCTTTAAAACGGGCAGGGGTGAAACGGTTTTCCATCATTGAAAGTTCTGCACCCACTTTCATGCACATTGTGTATGTGGAGCCAGCGTTCCATACAGGATACCATGCACGGCCTTTACCCTCGCCAACACTTCTTGGCTGATAAATATTTACTGCGCCGCCACATGCAACCATCATTGTTTTACATTTTATGATATAAACTTTATTTTCACGGACAGAAACACCAACTGCCCCTGCAATCTGATTCTCTTTATTGGCATCAAGGAGAAGTTCAACTATAAAAATACGCTCCAGAATATTTTCTTCCCCAAGGGCAAGTTTTGCAGTTTCTGCAACGATTCTTTTATAGGACTCACCATTGATCATTATCTGCCATTTACCTGTTCTAACAGGTTTTGCGCCACTTTTCAGTGACCCCTGTTTCAGGCCTTTTTTACCATCAAGGTTTTTTCCGTCATCTGTTTTTTTCCAGACAGGAAGTCCCCATTCTTCAAAGAGATGAACAGAATCATCAACATGATTTCCAAGGTCAAAGATCAAGTCTTCACGAACAATACCCATAAGGTCGTTTCTGACCATACGGACATAATCTTCAGGTGAATTGTCACCAATATAAGTATTAATGGCTGAAAGACCCTGGGCAACTGCACCACTTCTATCCATTGAAGCTTTGTCACAAAGAAGTATTTTAGTATCGTCACTGGCCCATTTTTTTATTTCAAATGCAGTTCCGCAAGCTGCCATACCACCGCCGACGATGAGAATATCAACTTCTTTCTCCACGACTTCGGGGTCTCTTACAGCTTTGAGTTCACCCTTGGGTTTATTCGGTAATGCCATATTATATCCTCCTTAAAAAATATATATACATACTCTTACAATTTTATTTTTTAGATATTCCTGCTTTAAAAAAAATTCCTAAGCAAGTTGTGTTGGAACTTTTAATGTTGTGCCGTCGGCCTCTTCAGTTGAAAGGAGCTCACTGTCAAGATCTTTACCTTTTAATTCAGGATAAGCGTTAGCTGCCCCTTCAGGAGTTGTACGAATGGGGAACTTAAAACGTTTTATAAGGCCATTTCTGAATTTGCAGGTCCACATAACATCTTCTGTTCCAAGCATGGGCATAATACTACTTCCCAAAGGTACGAAATCTGAATAACCTCTTACTTCAATAGCCTGGGTCGGACAGATTTTTACGCATGAAAAACATTCCCAGCACTGATCCGGTTCCTGGTTATAAGCTTTCATTTCATTTGGTTCCAGAACCATCAGATCGTTTGGACAGATATACATGCAAGCTGTTTTGTCGCCACCCTTACAGCCATCACATTTTTCTTGAAGTACATAACTCGGCATTTATTAAACCTCCTGTTTTTTAAATTTAATACTATGTTGACATATTACCAAGTATAAATTGCCACCTGATAGATTGTTTAACAATCTTGTTTTTCAGGCCATGAAATTAATCGACAATTTATAGCGATCAAATTGTACTGTTAAATACAATTAGCTTAAGGACGCACCTCCTTCTTTTTTTATTTTTTATATGTATCATGCAGACATTGCTAACAGCAAAGTCGTATTATCAAATAAAAAAACTCAATCTGAAAAATATGAAGCCAAACTATAATTTGGCTAAAATTTTGTCAAGAACTTTTACCACCAAAATAGAGTAATTATATTAAAAAATTCCGAAAAATTCAAAAGCGGTCTAAACCTTCAGGTTATTGAGTTGTTTTTTGAGTTTTTAAAATACTGATTACAGATACTCTTTATGCATAATTGATTATCTGAAAATCTATAGTTACTTTTTAAACTTTTCTTTTAAAAACAATAATCGTTCCTTTGATTTTGTAAAACCCTGTTCCGCTGCCATGCTCAACCATTTAAAAGTATCTTCTAAATTTTTTGCAACACCTTCACCGTTTTCATACAAAATACCCAGATTGTGCTGAGCCGCTGCATGCCCTCCTGATGCTGCCAGCCTGTACCATATAGCGGCTTCTTCATTATTTTCGGGAACCCCCAGCCCAAAATCGTAGATTACCCCCAAATTCATTTGGCCCTGGTGAAAGCCCTGTCTGGCAGATTTTAAAAAATAGGCTATCGCCTCTCCAAAATCCTGCTTTACCCCTATTCCTTTAGAGTAAGCCGTTCCAAGTCTATTTTGTGCATCGGGGTTCCCCTGATCTGCAGATTTTTGGAGCCAAGCTGTCCCTTTTTCATAATTCTCATGGAGATTATCCCCAGCAAGATAAAAGCACCCCAATTTCAGCTGGGCATCAGAATCCCCGTTTTGTGCGTCATAAAGGAGTGGTGCTATTGTATCATCAGTCTTTTTTTCAACTGCATCAGAAGGTTTGTTTTCCATGGGAGAAAGCCTGATTTTTTGACCAACTTCCAGAGTATAAGGGGGGATGATTCTGTTTAATTTTCCAAGTTCATCAACAGTTTTTCCAGATTTTTTTGCTATGCGATAAAGGGTATCATTTTTTTTAACCAGATAAAAATCACCGTCGGCGATGGATAAATTCACAGCAAATAAAAATAAAAAAAAGAGAGTTATTACGCATTTTTTAATTGCATCTTGATTAAAAATACCTAATACCATATTATTTGTCCCATATATTTCATGTCTGAATGAAAACTATATTTTTTCTTTGGGCACTATTTTAATTTAACCCAATATAACATAGGTAAAATACTTCCGGAGACAATTTATAAATGAGTGCTACTTTAATTCTCCCAGGCTCTTTAAGCAAATGGCTTAACGGTAAAACCGAAGCCCAATGCCAGGGGCAGACTGTTAGCGAATGTATTGACCACCTGGAAAGGGAATATCCAGGTTTAAAAAACAAAGTTATAAATGAAAATGGAGCTTTAAATAACGATATATTTATATTTATTAACGGGGATAATATCCAGAGCCTGGAACAGCTGGCTACCAAAATAAAAGATGGTGATGAAATAGGAATTATTCCATTTGCAGCGGGTGGATAAACCATATTTTTTTATGGGTATCAGGTAACAGCCTGTTTAAGAAAAATTTTTTTCTTAAGGATCATATTGGCTGTTTTTTCAAACTGGGATGTTATGTCCGATACAAAAAATATCTCATCTCCTTTTTTATCCATTTTATTATCCAGTTCGGGGTGCACTGCTAAAAATTGTTCAACCTCTTGTGCAACCGCAAGGGAAGAATCTATAATATTTACCTGTTTTCCCATTTTCCTTTGTATAATTTTTTTCAGAATCGGATAGTGGGTACAGCCGAGTATCAAGGTATCGATCTGCCTGACTTTTAAGGGATGAAGATATTTTTTAACTATCATCCTGGTTTCCGGCTTGTTAAACCACCCTTCCTCCACCAAAGGGACCAGCAAGGGGCACGGATATGAATAAACCTTTGCTGGGGGGCTGTTTTTTTTTATTTTTTGTTCATAAACACAACTGTTAATGGTGGCTCTTGTCCCTATGACGCCAATATGATTATTTTTAGTTTTTTCAATGGCAAGATCAACAGCAGGACTGATAACCTCAAAAACAGGAATGTCATACCTTTTTTTAACTTTTTCAAAAGCAACGCTGGATGCTGTATTGCACGCCATTATAAGAGTTTGTGCGCCTTTATTCACGAGAAAATCGGCGGCCTCAAGCGTATACTTCACCACTGTTTCGTGGCTCTTTGTTCCATAGGGTGTACGGGCAGTATCACCGAAATAGATTATACTGTAACCTGGAATCTGTTGAATGATCGATTTTGCAACAGTGAGACCCCCTACCCCGGAATCGAATATTCCAATCATTTTTAAAGGTCAACTCCAGATATTTTTTTTCTGGCCAGGTTAGTTATAACACTGGCGGGAATGTCTGTCCGCATACCCGGGCAGACAGAAGCCATTATGTACCAGTTTGACACATCAAGAAGTATACTTTCAATAAAAGGCCATGCCCTGCACATATAAGGTTTTACATGGTGAATAGTACATAAATCATTCCAGAAAATACAATAGCCGTTTTTTTTCTGGGCAAGTACAGGTTTTCCCCCTGACATCTGACAATATTTTTCAACAAAATTATCAGGATCAGCATCAATATACCTGGAAATTGCCTCTATATCTCCAGGGGTTACATATGTCCCCCCAAAGCCCCTGCAGCAATCCCCGCATTTTTTACATTTGAATATTTCCGGTTCTTTTACATTATTCATAAATCGTATGTCTTGTATCCATTGCCCTTTTTAAAGTAACCTGATCAATAAACTTTAAATCTCCCCCCATGGGAACACCAGAGGCAATCCTTGTCACTTTCACAGAAAATTGCCCAAGAAGTTCTGCCAGGTATGACGCAGTGGCCTCCCCTTCAAGATTGGTACTTGTTGCAACCACGACTTCTTTAATTTCACCCGTATCAATCCGTCCCATCAACTCCTTGATTCGAATATCACCAGGGCCTATTCCGGAAAGTGGTGATAATGCACCAGAAAGTATATGATAGCGCCCCCTAAAAGAACCTGACTTTTCAATGGCAACCATATCTGCAAGCTGTTCCACAACACAGACTAAAGAAGAATCCCTTGATCGGTTTTTGCAGATAGCACAAACTTCGCCATCACTTAAGGCGAAACATATGGAACAAAGCCCTGTTTTTGTTTTTGCATCAAGAATACTGCTGGAAAGTTCCTCTGCTTCTGCCCCAGGAACAGATAAAATATGCATGGCCAAACGCTCGGCTGTTTTTTCTCCTATCCCTGGAAGCCTGGTAATATTTTTAATCAAATTAATAACAGATAAGGGATAATAATTCATTCTTAAGTCAACCCTGGAATATTAAGGCCACCTGCAAGCTTACCCATCTGCGAAGAGACCATTTCTCTGGATTTATCCAGTGCATCGTTTACTGCTGCGAGGATTAAATCCTGAAGCATCTCAGTATCTTCCGGATCAACAACCTCCTGTTCTATAGTGATGGATACTATCTCCTGTTTTCCGTTTGCCACGACCTTAACCATACCTCCGCCGGATGTTGTGTCAACAACCTTTTCAGCAAGCTCTTCCTGCATTTTCATCATCTTGGACTGAAGCTTCTGGGCCTGCTTCATCATATTTCCCATACCTTTCATTTGAAAAATTACCTCCTGTTATTTTTAACTTTTTTAAACATTCACAAGTTTTACGTCCACAATCTTTCCGTTAAAAATTTCCATGGCATCTAAAACCAAGGGATTTTTCAGGGCTTTTTGTTTTAAAAGATTATCCTGATCTGTTTTTAAATTCTTTGGTTTCTCTGTAGTCTCTTTTCCGCTTATTATAATATTAATTTTTTTATTAAAAAGATCCTGCCATTCTTTTTGTATTATGGCAATATTCTTTTCACGGGTAACTCGTCCCAACTGATGTTTGCTGCCGGTCACTTCGATTTCAGCAGCATTATCTGTGAGTTTTTTGATGCTCGATTTTATCAGAATAGGCTTAAGAAATGGATGCTTTTTTGAAATAATATCACAGACTTTTTCCCATGCGCAAGGGGGATCATCAGCAGGGTTTAAAACTGTTTTGCCGGATTTCGGCAGCTCAGCATCACCCGCTGCATCTATTTTTCGGGTTTGCTGCAGATCGTTATCAAATGATACTGACCCATTATCGCTTTGCCTGGAATCCTGTTTTTTTTCTTTATCAATTAAAACAGGGGAACTTTTTTTACTATCATTCCCCTTTTTCGTTAAAGTATAATTTTTTTTTTCAGATTCATGGTCAACCTGATAGTCGATCTGGCCTTTTAACTGATCAAGTTTTTTTATAAACAGATCAATGGGGAGCACCGGTTTCATACTCAGGAGTCTGACAAAGATCATTTCAATGGCTAATTTGGGGTCATCTGAATATTTTACCAGGGAAGCTTCCTTGAAAAGTATATCAAAGATCTGATTGATCAAAACTGATGATACCTCTTTGACCTGATCCTTTATTGAATCAATCTCATGATCCGGCAGATCAACCAGTCCCTCGGTCTGCTTTGCAACCTTGACAATAAGAATATTTCTAAAATGGAGGGTTAAATCCTTATAAAATTTTCTTATATCATGCCCTGTATAATATATTTCATCTAAAATCTCAAGCAGAGCAGAGATATTACCATCAAAAAGAGCCGCTGAAGTATTAAAAATAATTTTTCGGTCGACAATCCCTAAAATATCGGCAACATCTTTTTGCTCAGCACCCTCCATGGAACATACCATAACCTGATCCAGAAGGCTTAAAGCATCCCTCATGCAGCCCCCTGCTTCACGGGCTATAATATCCAGGCTGTTGGGTGAAATGTTAAACCCCTCCCTGGCACAAAGGTTGACCATATGTTCAACAATCGATTTAATACCTATACGTCTAAAGTCATGGCGCTGACATCTGGAAAGAACAGTTGCAGGAATTTTATGGGACTCAGTGGTGGCAAGAATGAACATAACATGGGAAGGGGGTTCCTCCAGAGTTTTTAATAGGGCATTAAAAGCTGCTGTGGAAAGCATGTGAACTTCATCAATGATATAGATTTTAAAGCGGCTGTGGGCAGGAAGATATTTTACATTTTCACACAGTTCTCTTACCTGATCAACACTATTATTCGATGCTCCGTCTATTTCAAAACAATCTATTCCACTCCCTGTGGTAATCTCCCTGCATATTTTGCACTGATTGCATGGAGCAGGGGTGGGACCGTCCTCACAGTTCATGGCCTTTGCCAAAATGCGAGCCACGGTTGTTTTACCTGTACCCCTGGGCCCTGAAAACAATACAGCGTGGTGCATACGATTCGACAAAATAGCATTTGTCAAAGTACGGGTAATATGATCCTGCTTTACAACCTGCTCAAATATTTGGGGACGGTACTTACGGGCAAGAACAAGATAGGACATACATATCAAACCTGTATTGGCGGAGAGAGAGGGATTCGAACCCTCGGTACTGCTATAAACAGCACACACGATTTCCAGTCGTGCTCCTTCAGCCAGCTCGGACATCTCTCCGTTAAAAAGTGATAAAAAAGATTTAATGTTGCTTCTTATTCCCTTTTTTGAGAAAAAAATCAAGTTATTTTATTAAAAACATATAAAACCGTAAAGATAATATTTAAATTTTTGTAAGTATTCAGGTACGCTGATTACAAACACCCTTGCTTTTTTTATTATCGAATGATATTTCCCATTCTTGATCAGTAGGGCGCCCTGTAATTAATAATTTTATTTCATGGATTGTCAAATAAATAACTTCACTCCGTTATCGGTCGCCTGCGTATTATAATACGCCTTTTTTCCTTTGGCCTTGTGCCAAATTTTAAAATCTGGTAATTATCTGACAATCTATACAGATAAAAACTCGGAAACATATGATGTACAAAAGTGTTCTTGAAATAGGAATTATTGCAGACACCCACGGGAGCCTCCCTTCTTCAATTCCGGATATTTTTAAAAAAACCGATCTTATTCTTCATGCCGGAGACATTGACGATGAAAACGTTTTAATCAAATTACGTGAAATATCACCTGTTCTTCCAGTTAAAGGGAATATGGATTCTGGGAAATGGGCAAATAATCTTAATATAACAGAGACTCTGGAAATTGGCGGGGTTTCAATATATATGCTTCATAATATTGAAAATATCGATCTTGCACCGGAAGGTGTCTTTGATGCCGTAATTTTCGGGCATACACACAGCCCAATGGCTGAAAAACAGAATAATGTTTTATTTTTAAATCCTGGCAGCGCCTCTTATCCCCGTGCCAATACCAATGCCTCGGTTGCTATTCTATCCATAAACGGAAAGGATATTCAGGTAAATTTTATAAATTTATAACGTGGTAAAGTTATAAAAAGCCGCAAAGGAGTTTTTTTGAATTTTTCTCCAGAACTTACATGGTTTATAATTGGAGTTGTCTTTTTAATTGCCGAAATGCTGACTCCTGGATTTATTTTAATTTTTTTTGCCGCAGGAAGCTTTTTTGCCGCTTTAGCTACCTGGTTAATTAATATTGAAAAAACAGGACAGGTATCTATTTTTTTAATTTCGTCATTAATTCTTCTTTTTACTTTACGAAAATACAGTTTAAAAATATTCAAAGGTTCAATAAATGACGAGATTGATAAAATATATACTGATTCAAAAATAGGAAAAAGCGCAATTGTCACAAAAACAATCTACCCTGATAAAGCGGGTGAGATAAAGGCCATGGGAAGTTTCTGGACGGCAGTTGCTGATACGGAAATTAAAAAGGGAACACATGTTTTAATAAAAAAACAGGAATCAGAAGATGGACTAACTTTTAAAGTAATATAATTTCAAGGAGAATAAAATGAACGAGTCATTGATTATTGTAGGGGTTCTTGCGGCAATTGCCATTGTTTTATTAATTAAAACAGCAATTATTGTACCTCAAAGATCAGAATATATTATAGAACGGCTCGGCAAATACAGCAAATCCCTTGGCGCGGGATTTCATGTTCTCGCCCCTTTTTTTGACAAGGTTGCCTATAAACGTTCCCTTAAAGAAGAAGTTCTGGATATTCCATCACAGGATTGTATTACAACCGATAATGTATCAGTTGCAATCGACGGAATTTTGTATCTACAGGTATTAGACAGCAAACTTTCGGCCTACGGCATTGATGACTACAGATTTGCAGCAAGCCAGCTTGCCCAGACTTCCCTTAGATCTGTTATTGGAAAAATCGAGCTGGACAGAACCTTTGAAGAGCGTGACGCCTTAAATCAGCAAGTTGTAGCAGCAATTGATGAAGCCGCCCAGAATTGGGGAGTAAAGGTGCTTCGTTACGAAATAAAAGATATCACTCCGCCCCAAAGCGTGATGGATGCAATGGAAAAACAGATGAAAGCAGAACGGGAAAAACGTGCTGCCATTGCCACATCAGAAGGTGACAGACAGTCCCGGATAAACCGGGCGGAAGGTCTGAAAAAAGAGGCAATTGAAATATCAGAAGGTGAAAAACAAAAATGCATCAATGAAGCAGAGGGCCAGGCAAAAGAGATTGAATTAATTGCCCATGCAACAGCCGACGGCCTGAAAAAGATTGCCGAATCCCTGAGCTTAAACGGCGGAACAACCGCGGCAAATTTAAGGGTAGCAGAAAAATATATATCCGAATTTGGAAAACTGGCAAAGGAAAACAACACCATGATAATTCCTGCTAACATGGGGGATGTTTCTTCTATTGTTGCAACTGCAATGTCGGTTTTGGATCAGGCAAAACAGGCAGCTCCACAAATAAAGTCCCAACCGAAAATTTAGCCCCATCCCCGTAACTGTTTTTCCTCTCGCACCTCTTTGTTCCCAGGCTCTGCCTGGGAACAAAGAAAATAAAGATTGCCTGCGTCAATTTTCATACAACTGACATTATCGATTTCCACCTGTCATACTCTGTTTTAACCGGGAGATTCAGCCCCTTTAAAACCGATATCATTTTATCGTCATTAAATTTTAAGCAGGGATTAATCTTCAGCTCGTCGGCCAAGGTTGAGTATACATGATCCGGATTATACTTTTTTAAAAACTTATCAATCTCCCCATTGTCCGGCATTAGTTGTTTTGCAACTCCCATATATTCTTCAACATAATCATGGCCCGCATAAATATTTGTAGTCACGGGAAGTTCCAGCAGGGTTTTTATAGATTTCAAAAAACCCTTTAAGTCACCGGAAAAGCATCTCCCCGCCTTACCATTGAAAAGAGTATCCCCTGAAACAAGGAAGTTTCCCCCATGAAAACAAAAAGAATCTTTTGTATGCCCCGGAGTATGCAAAACATGAAGTTTTTCATCACCCATCTGTATGAATTCAGTCTCATAAAGTTTATCCATGTCAATAAAAACGCCATTTGAACTCTTTAACAAAGAGGTATTACCCTGAGTATGATCCGGATGGGTGTGGGTATTTGTGATAAACTCGATAATCAGATTGTTTTGGTTAACAAATGAAAGAATAGAATCAACAGCCCCTCCGTCGATTATAACCGCACTTTTATTTTGATATATAAGATAGGCAAGATTGTCTGTTGAATAACGGAATTGTTTAATTTGCATATGAAAAACCCCTTTTATTTTGTTAAAAAATGCCGATAAAATCAGTAGAGTCCGGTTAGAAAATTCTAAACTAAGG
>CAZNFB010000023.1:13416-19750 GCA_964572105.1 uncultured Desulfobacteraceae bacterium | reverse complement strand
CAAAATTCCAGATCAAATCATCTACGGTCGTGATTGTTATTGATGCGCCGGCGGCTTCATCTACAACGGTTTCAGAGACAACAATAACTCCTGTTGTAATACTTTCGACTGTAAAGGTGTTATTATTACTCGCTGAACCGGCAATTGTAAATTTTCGGCCTGCACATAAAGCAGCCGTATCAAAGCCACTTGCGGAATCCCGTATTTCTTTTGATGTGGCGTCAAAGGAAACAGTTGTTTTATCCGTTAGTGTCCATGCATCCCAAAACAGTTTGCCGTCTGCGCCTGCGCCTATATCTGTTTGCGGGACATATCTGGCCCACATCAGGCCAGTGTTATTATCTTTTACGCAGTTATTGCTAAGGTCACACGTCTTGCCGTTGATTGTGATTGCCGTCAAACCGGAATACTGGTTCGTGGTTAACACTGTAAAATCGTGCGCTATGCCTTTTTCCAGATCCCCATCATCGCCGGGGTGATAGCTGGTTGTTTGGCCGGTTTTCAGCAAACCGGATATACCGCCAATCCTGAGCGCGTTATTATCTGCGTCGAACACTTTGTTTAATATTTGTTGTAATGTAAGGTTGCCCCCTACAGGGTTTCCGGTATCATCGCGAAAAACAGCGTTGAAAATTTGTTGTTCTGTCAACATTATTCATTTCCCTCCAATTCCAAATAGTTGTCGCCGGCTGCTACTTTGAATACTGCATATAAGGCCTCATTTTCAGCGTTAATTACCCTGATTGCATTGCCATTATCGGCTATCACCCTGTTTATGATTTGTTGCGTTGTATACATTTTTATTTATCTCCTGGTTATAAAGTGATTAACCGTCAAGAACCCCGCACCCGTTTGTTTTGCGAAGCTCTGTCAGCAGCCCATTTATTTTGTTCTTTAAAGCGTCATTATAGTCAATCGTGCCGATTAAAACACTGCGTATGTTTTCCACATCAGCTCTAAGAAGATTACAATCTGTTTTGAGCTCATTTATTAAAGTTACTGCTGCGTTATAGTCTGTTTTGAGCTCATTGATTAATGTTGCGGCTGCGTTATAATCTGCCTTGAGCTCATTGATTAAGCCTTGCTCTTCAGCCCCATATGTGGCGTCCGCATCCGCTGCTGTTACTGTGTCTGCGTCTGTGGCGGCTACTGTATTTGCATCTGTGGCAGCGATGTCTGACGATGTTAAAGCATCAGGATCGGCCTGGGTTGTCGATTCATCCGCAACTGTCGCTGTGCCAAACGAATCTGTTGAAGTCTGCATTTTTAATGATGACAGGATTAAATCTTTGGGTATTTCGATGATCTGTGTAAGAAAAACAATTGTTGCTGAAATGGCCAAACCAAGTATCTGGGCGTTTTGATCCGGCTTTGTTTGGGTCAACTCTCCTGGGGTTGCTGGATCGAGATATATCTTTGCTCCTGGAGTCCATGTCCAGGAAGGGTCTGTTATGGGTCCTGATCTTTGTATCCGTATTTCGTCTGATGCAATGCCGGATTCAATCGTCAAGCCAATTGCGGGCTGTTTTGTGCTGTCAGCCTGGGCAAGAAAATAGGTGCCTGCTGATGTCATATAAACGGCCTTAAACTCCGCTACAGTTTCGCCAAGGGTTCCCAGCAGGCGTGAGTGCAAATGAGCTTCTATTTTCTCAATATCTGTTGTTATTATTCCATTCCAGCCTGTTACTGAATAAGCTATTGTTTCAAGATCATACTTTGCAGTTATCATATTTTCTTCCTTACTGTGATATCAGTTGAATCTGATTGTTTGTTTGCGGCAAAATAATTAATCAGCTTGAAAATAAGTATGTCCGCAAGGGCGCCGTTGTCAGTCGTATTCATTGATGATGTGTACGTCCAGGACATTGCATTGATGCCTGTAACAGTTCTAACCAAAACACCACTGACCCATACCTCTATTTGAAAAAAGCCTTCATAGGTTGGCGCTGAATCTGTTGTTTCATAGCTTGCTGTGCCAGCGCCAGCGCCTCGTACTCTCGGAGCCCAGGATAATGCAATATCTGTTGAGTATGTCGGTCTGAAACTTCCCATATCATTAGCCTGGAAGTTTGATGGAGTGTATGGCGTTTCAGCCCTGTACGATGGTGTTATTGAAATAGCGCTTGCGTCATCTATACTCCCCTCATCTGTATCAGACCACGGAACCAGCTTAAAATATCGTGTGGCGCCACCTGTTATTTCAGAATGGATTAGACTTAAATTCTGGGTACCAAGAAAATAAAATAACTCCCCAGCGGCATGAGCCTTTCTTTTTGTATCAAACCGGCCTCTGTATACTCCTGTAATATTGTATCTGAATCCGGATATTAGAGTAATCGTTTGAAATGTTATAAGCTCATCTCCAAGAAGAGCATAATTTTCTTTTGTTAAAAGTATATCTCTTGTAATTGAATTTATTAACAAAACATCGGCATTTGAAAAATCAATAGTAAACCCGATAGTATCATCTATTATGTACGTATCTGCAGAATAATCATAAACAAGAGTTCCATACGCAACATACTGTGACCGTTCGGCTATTTCATAATAAGCCGACCCATCCGTACTCATATGAATAACAAAACCCTGATAATACTGGTTTGGTTTGGGACATAAGAATCCAATCGCAATCTGGTCCACAAGAATCTCGTAAGGAAGTTCAATAACGGCATGGTTCGTAAGCGCGACAACATCGCTTGGTATTGCCGCTCCAACGCCAATTGCCAGCGGAATCCATGTGGTATTGCTGATATACTCAAAATCTTCAACAGCGCTGACTGTTATGTTCTCAAGATCTTCAGAACCCTCTGTCAGTTCAAGAACCCTGCAAACCATGCTTTCTATATTATATTTCGGATAATTCAACACAAACAGCGAACCAGGTCTTAAATTATAAAAATTTCTATTTAAAACCAGAGAAAACCCAGCAAGGGGGTAAGACCTCTTTCTTAAAACTCTATCCGCTGCCCACTCAACGTTTTCCGGCATGTTGAATAAAGGATACTTAACACTTTCAGTTGTTACCCTTCCTATTGTTTTCTGGTTACCAATGTCCTCTATAAAAGAGGATTCTGTTTTAAAGTTATATGCTTTTGTGCTCGGAATAAGCTCAGCCTCAACAAATTTTTGTAAAACCGGATCCCACACAACCCACACTAAATCCATAAATACATGGCTAAAAGTACTGGGGCGATCTCTCCCTTTAATCAGTCTTTTATAAGAATAATCTATTTTATTAATGGTCGTCAGCCAGGAGTTTTTCTGCATTACAATCTGTTTTAAAATTCTATCGGTATTGACAACTGGAAGATTTGAGAAATCCTGATCCTTACGTCTTAGTTTTATACATAATTCGCCTGCTGAATTATAGTATAAAACCCCATCAATATGTTTTAGAATATTCGCAATATAAGAATATGCGGCGCCTTTCTGATAAATTAAAATTGAAATGCCCAGCTCTTCATCGGTTAACGTAGATGCAACTGTGTTAAAGGACGCTGTATTTAAAAGAGAGGATGGTATTTTCAAAAGCTGCGTTAATATATACCAGACTGCGTGAGCAGGATTATAATTAAAAACCCTGACTGCGCCTGTGCCCGTTAACTCAGGCAGGTCAGGAGTTCTTCTAACAAGAAACTTATAGCCTTTCAATCTGTTAGACCGTCCAAGATAACAATCCTCGAATAATACCCAGCAAAACCTCCTGTTTGGAGTATTTAAAGCGGGGTCATCAAGATACTGGCCTATGACACTGTTTGGCTGCTGATCCTCCGTCCCGAAATAAAAATGTACAAGACCTTTACTTTTTTTCTTTTGAAGCTCCAGTAAAGATAAGGTTATCACGCCCCCGGAAGTGGGCGGAGTAATAGAGCCGCTCCACAATTTATCCTGACCATCAAAAATAGCGTACAGTTCATCAACAGGACCGATACATATTTTCATTGCCCAGGTTAAAAAATATCTGTAACCTTTTTCCTTGCTTCCCTTGGATCTTGCATTATCATACCAGATTATATTACTGGAAATCTTTGTTATCCCCAGGACATCAGGAACCGGAATCCCATACTCAGATGTCGGAACGACAAGATCCTCAACGGGAGCTCCCGGGAAATCCTGTTTTGGCATTAATATTTCGGTTGCAGTTGTGAATAGAAATTCAGTAACAGCCAGCGGCGGCAATATCCACTTAACAATATTCCAGGTTTTGCTTGAAAAAAAGCCCATACTTATTATTCCCTGTTTCTATCCCAATACGCAGGATTATCCATCGGCACGTAAGGATCCCCGCCAAAATTTACAACATTATTAAACTTGTTTCTGCAGGTTGATATAAGCCTGTCACACCCTGCGTAAACAGTAATCGAATCGCCTGTTATAAGTGTTGGAAATTTAAACCTTAAAGTTAAAACATTGCCAGTATGATCAACAATAAATCGTTTATAATGCCCGAAAACAGCCCAGCCCCGAGTATAATACTGATCATCCTGTGCAGAGAAACCGGTACCTGTCAGAGTTAACCCGTCTGCACTTACCGTCACTGTATCTGTTATATCATACGAGTCCTTATTCAGGCCGCACTCATCACCGTACAGCACCCAGGGGCACAAGGGCTGTGACAAAATAAACGGTATTTCCTGCTTCATGATATATTCCAGGCCCACACACGAAATATTCATTTTTATTCCTTGCACTTTCGCGTCTTCTACCTGGCCCGAAAAAATAACCGCTGCTTCATAAGGATCCTGGTCTCTAAATATTCTAACTATCTGTACCCACACAATTTCAATGGGATTAAATACGAGAAACTCATTAAACGGGGCTGTATCTACAGAGCACTGAATGTCTATTTTTGAAACTTCAAGATTCGATTTATGCTCTGCAGCTCCCCTGCGTATTGCAGCCGGGATATAATCCTGTAAATTATACGTAATGGTTATATCGCTGCTGGTATAATACCAGTGTGTATCTCCGCACCATACATGATATAATTCTGCAGGTTTTCGTATTGTTGCTTTTTCCTGGTCTTCATATGTCATGATATTGGATCCGGTGACTCATCATTTAAGGTTATAAAAGATAATTCAGTTTGCGCCGCACAGTTTGTAAGATATTTCAGGGTTAGGTTATCGGATGCAAAACGTACATAATATACAAATGAGACAGACAGGCTGCTTAGGGCGTTTTCCTGGCAATCTGTGCCGATTTCTGCATCAAGCAGCAGGGTTGTCGAGTCAGGAGCATCCTTTACAGCCCTTATTGATTGAGAGCCATCCGGAAAATTAAATAAAAGATGCCTTCCAATGCTTTGATTTGCCAGCCAGGCATTAACATAATCAACATCCTCTATAATAATCGTTGTGTCTGTAGAAACAAAAGCCTCTGTTACCACAACATCTTTTTGCCATGTTGGAACCCAGAAGGCACTGAGCCTGCCCATATTAGAATTAAAAAAATCAATTATATCTTTAATTTCTTCTTTTGAAGTTAACAGATATTGAAAATTAAGAGATATCTGGCCGATATGTAAATCAGTATCAGCATAGCCTTTTCCCCTGCCTGAAAAAAACGAAAACAAAAAACCGTATTTTGTTTTCAAGCTTGATGCCCAGTTTGGCTCTACTATAAATACAGGGCTGTCTTTATAGTTCATTTATTCCACCGTCTCTGTAATATCTATTATTGTATCCCCAAGCCCTGGAGTAATAACCTCAATGTCCTGTGATGTTTTTACTCTGCCTGAAAAGCCCGGATATACGCTTGTGCCGATTGGCCATGTTTCTGTTAAAGGCTCTGACAGCGTAATTGCAAGGGTTGTTACATTGTCCACGCCATAATAGCCGTGGCTGTTTTCACCTATTATTATACACCTGCCAAAAAGAGAAAACAGCATATTGGCAGTTGATGTTACGGTTAAAATTGTTGTTCCGGACACAGCCTCTGCAGTTAATGTAACTCTATCAGGCCAGTGAGGTATATCCCACACATCGGGAATCTTAATAAAGAACTGTCTTTTAATAAAATTAAACTCCGCTGCATCCATTCCGGATGTTTTGTACTTTATATTTTTGTGCGGGAAAGTGTATATGCCGCTTCTTTTTTCATTGCCGGAAATAGCTTTCTGGATGGCTGTTTTCCAGGAAAAAGAAACCGTTACCGGCTTTTCCCAGTTTGGTTCAAATAAAAAGGTTTTATCAAGAGTTGGCGGAACGGGAGGCGGCCCCTCATCAAAGTCATCGGCTCCTATACACCAGTTTGCCCGGCGCAGATCCCCGTCAATGTCTGTATCAAAGGCAAGGCCAGGGTCTCCTGAGAGGTCTATTCCTTTGTTTTTTGC
>CAZNFB010000023.1:5087-13316 GCA_964572105.1 uncultured Desulfobacteraceae bacterium | reverse complement strand
CTGTATCAAAGGCAAGGCCAGGGTCTCCTGAGAGGTCTATTCCTTTGTTTTTTGCAATTGTGTCATCTTCGGTTAAGTGCAGGTCGTAAGAACCAGATGTGGTGGATATAAAAGCTGGAGCATTCGCTCCTGTAGCATTGTGAATAGAATGCGCTCCTGGCGCAGTGTCATCCCACGAAATATTATAATCACAATCAGCGTGCCAACCATAACTATTGCGAAAAGCAACTCTATTATCACTATACACTGCAATATTATTTTTTACCCGAGCTTCCGAAGAATTTACAGTTATCCCATATCCAATCCACCATCGTCTAATTGTGTTGTTATATATATGATGTTCATAATTGCTTCCGACTCGACCTGTTATGAGAGAATAAACCGTTCTATACACTATATTATTCCAGGCATCGGAAACATACAAAAATCCTCCCGAGCCACCGTACGGATATGAGCCTGAATAACCCCTTCCAATACAATTATTAACTTTTACACCAAGAATCCGATTATCATTCGAGCGAAGTAAATACGAAACACCCCCACCATGACTGGTTTCAATCTGTAAACCCGAAATCCAAAGCCCAGGAGTCTCATTATATATTGCATGCTCACCATTGACAGTATGAGTAAGATTATACTTGTCATCATCCCATACACCCAAATGCCGGTCTTCCTGGGCTACAATAAGATGTATGTAATGATCAACGCTTGCGTTCCAGTTCGCAGAGGCCAAAGAAAGACCTGAGTCATCTGTTTTGCCGCGACAGTACGCTTCCATAATGTCGGATGTGGCAACAAGATCGCGGCGTTCAGCCACTTCCCACGATGCCAGGGAAGGATAAGCATTATCCCAGTCCAGGCCGTTCTGACTGCCCCCTGTTACTTCCGTATCTATATATCGTTTAAGGATTGTCACTTAAAACAGTATCCTTTCGATTGTTCTTTTTTTCGATGAAATCACATTCATAATGGCGTTTTCTCCGCCCGGGCTATTCATATAATCTTCTATTTCTTCAGGGTCTATTATGTTTACGATATTAATTTCAGTGCCCTGCTGTGATCCGGATGTGGATGGTGCGGCGTTTACCATGCCGCCGGCGGCATATGCAAATGATGGGTTGAGGGACGGCAGCCCTGGAAGCGTAAAGCCCTGGAAAACTTCCCTGGGAATTAATCGTTTTTTGATTGCTTCCATTACTGAGTGCCCATAGTGCTGCACAGCCGATACGGGCTGCATAAACTCCCCTGCTGTGGCCATGATGGGGATATTATCAGCGGTTGGGGATGGTGAATGGCCTGCTACAAAGCCGCCTGCTGCAAGCTTCTGGGCTTTAATTGATGCTACTCTTGCCAGACCTGCCAATACCGCAGCCGTGGCTGCAGCGGCACCGAGTGCAGGGCCTACAATCGGTATTCCCGACAATGACGTAAACGCCTGCTGCGCTCCCTGGTATGTGGAAATCAGAGCTTCAGCAATGGCCGCTGTTTTTGCCAGAATAAAAAATTCTTTATGTTTCTTGCCGGTTAATTCGTACAGGTTTGTAAAAACGTCAGCCGTGCCGCCTGCAATTGTTTTGGCGTTTTGGAGATTTTGGTCATGTATTCTTTTTTCCTGATCTGCAAGCAGTTTTTCTTTTTCAAGTTTCTGCATCCTGTAAGCATCTTCGATTTCACTCTTGGATGCTGTAAGCTCTTGAAGCCGGGACAATTCTTCAGCATGCCTTGCATCCATTTGGGCCAGTTCTTCTGTAAAAACTGCATCAAGACCTGAGCCTGTGCCGGGTTCAGCTCTTTTTTCCAAATCTGCCAACAGATCTGCCGTTTCTGTTTTTTTTCTCACCAATTCATCTTCAGCGGTCATCTGCTGTTGTTTTAAGGCAAGAAGAGCCTGTGTATGCGCCTGCTGTTTGCTGAAAATCTGGTCTTCCAGGGCAAGTTTTTTATCAGGGTCTGTTTGTGCATCTGCAGATTTTTGCAGCAAAGATATCTCTTCGGCAAACTGTGTTTCGATTAAAGCTTTTCTGCGTGAAAAATACTCTTCAAGGGTAGTTTCGCCTTTTTTATATGTATCGGTCAGCATGGCAAGGGCTGTCCGCGTGGTTGCTTTAAGACGCGCAAGGTGTGATTTTGAAAGAGCAGCATCAGAAGCGACTGGAGGTTTATCTAATGTTTTTACCGGGGCAACGGCTGCTTTGGCCGCATTTTTAGTTTCATTTGCAAAATTTTTTGCTTTTTTGGCGGCATCATCCAACAAGCCGGAAATTTTTTTATATACTGAACTCTTTGAGCTTAATTTTTCAAGGTTTTCTGCTGACTCTTCGACCTTTACGCTATATTTTTTTTGAGCGCCGGCAAGGCTGTTTATTTGCGCTGTTAATTTATCCGCAAAAGAGCCAAGATGCAGCTTTTCTGCTACAATTCTGGCTGTCTCTAACAATTTTTTCAAGCCTGCAGTAATACCGGCGGCAAAGAGATTAAACCCGCCTTTCAACCCTTCCCATATCATTTGCCAGCCACGGAAAGAATCCGCGACAAGCCCTGCGCCTTTTGCAATAAGACTAAAAGCTTTAATAACTTTTTGCGCTGTTTCGGATGCCCATTCTTTTAACTTTCCCTGCTTTTTCAGGTTATTTACTTTTTCCAGGAGCAGTCTTAATACGCTTTTCAAATAATCAAAAACGCCACCCTCCATAACTGCCAGCTGAAAAAGTGTAAACTGATCTTTCAGGTTTGACCACATCCCCTCAAATGTGTTTGAAAACTTACCCATTGCACCGGCAAAACGAGCCTCAAAAATCTCTGATAATGATGCGGTAATCCCTGTCTGGGTTTTTTCAGCAGTTTTGACCATCTGCCTGCCGTTTTGCATCCATTTAAAGGTAACATTGTCTCCCTGTTGTGATGCTCTGATGCCAAATTCTTTGAGACGTTCAAATTCACCTGTCGCAGCATCGGCAAACATCTCAACCGCAGAGCTAAGAGGTTTCCCCATTGCGGATGCTGTATCACCGAGAATTTTAAGATCCTTTGTCGCATCAAGGCCATAAGATGACAGCTTAACAAAAGAGTCCGTTACTTGATCCAGATCATACGGAGTCTTGGCTGTAAACTCTGTAATCCAATCCATAGATTCCCGGGCTTTTTCACTGCTTCCTGTAATGGTTTTTAAGACAGTTTCGTATTTCTCAAAAGCAGATGCCGTATCTAAAAAACCTTTTGCGACTGCGCCAATACCCACTGACGCCAGAGCGCCGGCAAAGGCGGTTTTTAAATTAAAAACAGTCCCTGTCAGGGATTTTATCCGCTTGCGAAATATATCCGTGGCGCCGGCAGCGTTTTTAAAAGCGCCGCTGGCAGCGTCTTTTGCACGGATTATTATTTCCACTGTATTGCTTTTATTCATTTATAAATTTATTCCAGCTTTTATCGTTTGAGTGTTGGCCAATTCTTACGGCTGTGGCAATTTCTTTGATTCGATCCGAGGCTGTTTTTTGATGCGTTTCTATTGCAATACAGAAGAATCCGTATCCGTATTCCCAGACATTGATGTGACCGGATTCAATAAGCCTGCAAATAGATTGGCAAAATCGCTTAAGAGCGCTTTCTTTAGTTCGGCCAGAACCTGCCCCGCTCCCTCCAGCCGAACTACTGCGAAAAAATCGGCATTTACCTCCCGGAAAGTATCCCAGAGAAACCGAATTTCGCTTGGAGCCATATCCTCCAGATCATCCATTTTAAGTTCCGGCGCCATAACCGGCAGCAGATCGCCGAACATTTCCCTGAAAGAGGCAAGGGACATATCTTTTGTAAAAAAGTTATCCCATAATTTGAAAATAGTTTTAATTTTCAATTCCTTGACGGTTATTTCTTTGCCGTCAATTTTTATTGTTTTTGTTTTTCTCATTATTCCACTGTCTCCTGTTTGCTACGACATGTAGAGACGGGTTTGAAACCCGTCTTTGTCATACAGACGGGTTTCAAACCCGTCTCTACTTAATAAAAAACCACGTCCCAGGCACCGTCTGAAGTCGCAAGAATTTTGCCTGAAAATTCCAGTGATGCAAAATCCTCCGTCAGCCAGTTGATATCCCCTGAAGGCTCAATCTGCGCCTTATAAACTATCACCTCGCAGTCTCTTGAATTTGCCTGGTCTTCTCCAATTAGACGAATATAAGCCTCTATCTTGTTTAAATCCTGCCCATCAACCTTAAAACCATCTGTTATGGCAAGCCAGGTGGACGCCACATGCAGAGTATCGTCATCTGAAATTGAGCCGGCTGACAAGGTTTTTAATCGGCCGGTCTGGTAGTCAATCTCATAATCGGTATCTTCCACATATGTGGTTGTGTCGGTTTCATCCTGAACAACAGGCGGGGTGGCAGGATCAAGCTGCCTGGACACCAGCTTTGTATATTTGTCTGTATGCGCAGTAACAGCTTCAGGAGTGGATGTGTTATTATCTGCGGTCTGGGTATAGGCTGCATCTGTGCCAAACATTGCCAAAGCAAGATTTTTCCGGTTAATGTCGGTCAGTGTAAATTTAAGCTCCTGCTCCAGTTTTGTTATGACACTTTTTACTGTCTGGCCATAATTGCCGCGCCTGAAACCGGTTTGCTCTTTTTTTTCAATTGCAGGCGCATTGATTGCAAACATGGATGCATTACCCACGTCTAATTCGCCGGTTTTATTGCCGTCTGAATCGTATACGTCTATGTTTAGATCGCCTGCACCAAGAAAAGATTCCTGTGTATATGTCATGGTTATTATCCCCTTTTAATTTTAATTCGTTTCAATCTTTTTATTTTACAGCACACATTCTGTATTCCGCTGTATAAATGCAAATGTTTTTTTCGGGTGCATAGATCAGCGGCGCTTCGCTGGTTGCCCGAGGCGGTGTCCAGCCTGCAAGAAGCTTTCTGTTGTGTAACAGGCAGCGGGCTTCAAAAAGCAGTTCATACACACCGGGAGATGAAGCGTCTCCCCTTGCCGCTGCGGCGCTTCCTCTTATGTGGCTGTCTCCGACAAGCAAGGTAATTGTCGCTGAATATTTATCACACCGGTTGACTCCTTCTAACTGGAGCAGGCCGGTAATCACATAGAGACATGGGAACTGAATAGTCAGATCCTCCACATCCTCCATATTCATCTGCCCTGAATATGTTTCAAGCGTTTCCAGCCCGATGCTCTTTAGCGCTTCCAGCCGCAGAATTAAGGCATCTTCTATTTGTTCAAACTCATGCATGTCTCTTTGCTCCGGAAATTGATTTAATATTTATCCATTGTTTTGGAACCAAACATCTTGTCCCTTGCGCTACTTTGAACCGCGGCTGCATATCCAGTTTCATCAGGCGGATCCGGAAGCGGCTGCAGACCGAACGAAAGCTTGCCTTCTGAAATCTTTTGCAGGGTTTTAATCGCGTTTTTATAACGCTCTGCCCTGGTTTCCGGAATGTTTTCGCTGAACCGTGAATATAGATTATAGATTGCAATATCTGTGTTGAACTTCCCAAGGACAGGAGGGACGGTTCCGCTGACAGGGAGCTTTGTCCGCGAGCCGATATAAGCATCTATTTCCTCTGCAGCCGAATCCATAGCTTCATCCAGCCTGACCGTATTTATTACTCCGATATTTTCATCATCGGTCAGGCGGATAAGCTGTCTTTCCGGCAGCATTTTTTCTATATCGGATTGTGTGCAGTATGCCATTTATTCAACCTCCGCAGAGACGGGTTTCAAACCCGTCTCTACGTCTTTTTGTTTCAAACCAGTCTCTACGTCTTTTTGTTTCAAACCCATCTCTGCCACACCTTTGGCAATAAGCCGTTTTGCCTCTTTCTTAGGCAAGTCTATTTTGTCGCCCGGGAGGTAGAGGTGCTGCTTGTAATCAATGGAATGAGATTCTTTAACTATAATCTGCATGCTCTTTACTCCTTTGTAGAAACGGGTTTCAAACCCGTCTCTACACCGTGGATTTTATATCAGCCCTACACCACAATCGCATCAATCACGGCGTCCGGTCGCTGCAATACCGGCAAAGGCCTGCATTCGCCCTTGATCCAGCGTCCGGATGGATCCTGTTTTTTCCATGACTTTGCAAAGAAAAGAACTCCGTTGCCGTTTGCATCAACATTGCCTACACCCCCTGGGGCATCATCATCGACAACCGGTGCAAAGGGCACGTCAACCAAATCATCGCATTCCCCGACCAGCAGGAACTCATCATCGTCGATGAATCGTTTTCTTGTGCCGGTGCCATCGAGAAAGGAGCCTCCGTATTCGGTCATCTCAACCCCTGCCAACCTTGCCAGATCGCCCTCTTCAGCCATCTTGCGGCCTTTTTCATATTTCAGCAGGTTCAGTACTGTGGAATTTTTAAGGAGCGCTGTCATTACATCTTTCCCCATATATGCAGCGAACCCTGTTATATTTGCAGCACAATCATCTTCGATTTTTTGTTTCCATTCCCTTATTTTTGCAATCGGATCGGAGGCTGCATCAGTCCATAAAGCTGTGCTTGTAAGGGTTGGTTTATGATCCACAGCCATATTATAATCGACCAGGACGGTTGTAAGGTCTGAATCGTATATTTTGCCCTTGAGCGCATTAACTGCCCAGAACTCAAGTGTGCGGTCCTCTTCATTGCGGATATCCTTAAGCTCCCTGGCGATACGATCTTTCATTTGCTCGACCGAAATCTTTCCGCCAAGGGCACGCAGCGCGTTTAATGCCGCTGTTGAGATAAAGCGTTTTTGCGATAAACGCGGGGCCTTCATTGTGACGGTTTTCCTGCCTGTCAGATCCCTTACCTCCGCAGGAGCATGGATTGAAATATTTTTCATGATCTTCTGGGAACCGGTGATGATGTCGAATTCGAGAAGATCACTCGGTTCCAGATGCTCTTTCCCCTTAAAAAAGCGGTTGTAAACCTTCATGGACGGCGCCTTCATTGCGTTTATCGCAACTGTCAGGACTCGTATTAAAAAAAGTTCGTTCATTGTTTTCCTCCATTTTTTGTAGGGGCGAACCTTGTGTTCGCCCTATTTCTACCCAGACCATTTGGTCAGGTATCAGATTTGTCTACGTTGTTGCTTCAACCGTGGTCAGATCCACATCAACGATTATTCCCTTTGCCTGTAAAGCTTCCAGCGTCAGTTTTTTATTTGCTGCAGTCATGGTTGGCCAGACAAGGTCGCTGTACCGGTATTTGCCTGTAAAAAACGCCATGCCCTGTTTATCCGCAGACGATGCATCGGTATCCTCTGCCAAAATTGCTTCAGCATTTGCCGGGGTGGAAATAACTACGCATTTTTGCGATGCACTTTCCATTACTGCCCCTCGCACCAGATTTTGCCCGCTGGTTACGGTTACTATCTTTTGTGCGTGCATTTCGCCTGCCACCAACTGGCTTATCTCTGTGCCTTCCGTTTCCGTTACTCCATGTGTCCCTGCCATTCTTATACCCTCCTTTTTGTCATTCCCGCGTTATTTTTGTCATTCCCGCGAAGGCGGGAATCCATCATTTGTTTTTTTAATCCGGTTATCCGTTAACTTTTGCGGCAATGCTTTCGCCGGCTTCCTGCTGTTGTTTCGATTCTGCGAATTCTGCGGAATCCCCTGCCTTTTCCTTTTTGGCCAGCTCTTGAAAAAGCTTTGATTTGCTGAATCCTTCGAGATAATCCCGAAACCATTGCCTTGAACTTTTTTTACTGTCTTCGGAAAACGAAATTTCTTTTTCCGCGTCCAGCGTCTGCATAAAACCCACAAGCCCTGAATCGACCCATGAAGGCGGTATTTTGCCGGATGCAACCAATGTGTCGCAAAAGTCCGCAATCTCCTTTTCAGCGGCCTTACGCTTAACCTGAGCCCCTTTTTCTGCAAACTCCGCATCTAACTTTTCCCGCTCGGCGGCGACACCATCCTTTTTTGCCTGTTCGATGTCGGCTTCGCTGAAAGTAGAGACGGGTTTCGTCACCTGAATCGGCAGATCCATATCCGAACCGCCTTCGATTTTTTTCCAAAACTTGAATGCCTCGAGAAATTCCGCAAACTTCATATCGTCCTCCTTGTTATTGTTTTTTGCCATGTCTCTAATATATTCCACATCCCAGTCCGGGATGATCCTGTCTGCTTTTTCTTTTCCCTCCTTTTCGATAAAGTAGTCTCTCATTTTCCGAAAGATTCCGCCGACAGTCTCCCATGTCCATGAATCTGCTTCGCTGAATTCAAAAA
>CAZNFB010000023.1:0-4987 GCA_964572105.1 uncultured Desulfobacteraceae bacterium | reverse complement strand
CTTCTTTTTGTACCATCATAAACGGTCTGGCCGGAATATCGCCCCAGGGGACGGACATTTTTCGGGTACGATTATGTGCCCGGACTTTTTGGCTTTTCCCATTTATTTTGCGGACATGTTCTTTGACCTGCTGTGTTATTGAAAAGGTGCCGAATTCGCCTTTTTTGGCTCCAAAATGCTGAACGGCTGCGTAAATACGATTTGTTCCTATAACTACGCTGTTTTTATGTGCCTTATGATGTATTGAGTTCATCAGATGGCTTTGCGCCCTGAGAATAGAAGCGCCTTTGCCTCTGCGGTTTTCAGTGGTTTTGGAATGCTTTTTCCATTTTTTCGGCCGGCCTGCCTTTTCAAAATTGCGGACAATGGAGGTCCGCACAATCTGCCCGATAATGTTCATGGCGGGGGTCAGGTTTTGCGTGCGGCGCTGGATTTTGCCAAGCAGCTCTTTGACGCCATGATCTTCAATTTTTACATCAATCATCGTGCCGGTCATTTAAAATATCCTGTTGATTTTCTATTTCGATTGTGTATAAATAAACATATCAATTGTTCCGGTACGAACCACAGCTTCAAAGCCGGGGCATGGCGGCCGGGCTGCTGTGGAACCCGAGCTTCTTTTTCCTATTCCTGTCTGGACCATATCAGCTTCCCCTGCCTTTGATTATTCAAATATGTAAGACTTCTCACCGGAATCATTGTTGACGATTCCATTATACCGTTTACGGATTGCGCCACCATCAATAACCCCCGATTTTTCTTGAGTTTGACGGCTTTTATAATGCGCTGCCTCAATACGATCTTCCCCGTGCCCTTATGCCGCTCAAACGAAAGCCATGTTTCAAAAGGATCCTGCATTAGTTCAGGAAGAAAGGGCACAAAAGGCGCTCGGTCTGCTGGAATATGTTTTGCCAGCACTTCAGCATTTACGAGCACGTCATATCTGAAATTTGACGTTTTAAATGTAAATATTTTTTCATTGCCGCCCAATACGGTTTTCAGGCGGGATTCAAGTTCTTTTGCGCCTTTGACGGCAGCGCCGATCTTTGCCATTGCAGCGTCTACAGGTATTTGTTTCGGCCTTCCTGCTGATTGCCAGTCACCGGCGGTTAAAATTTCCCACTGTTTTGCGCCCTGGGCTTTCCAGGCATCCATTGTGTTTGAGGATAATTGTTTTCCCCATGCGGCTTCCCCGACATTATAATCCCATCCAGGGTCTATTCCCTTTGATATTTTATGTATTTTGCCGGTCTCTTTGCTTTGCCATTTATAATGTTCCGGTTTTGGGGCTTTGGTCTTTACAGGATGCGGACCGGCTGCCTCTTCTTTTTTTATTCTTTCCACTTCCCTTGCTGAATGGTTGACCACTCCGCATTTGCAACCCCACCCGTTGGGCGGATAATGGGTCTGCCAGAACGGATCATCCGCCGGCAATATCAGGTTGTACCATTTCGTGTGCTCTATCCGCGGAGTCCTTGCGTTTGAGGCTACATATCGCAAAAAAGGTCTGGCCTTTAATACATCCGGATCGAACATCTGTTCATAATGTCCCGCCGCATAGGCTGTTTTGATATTTGTGTTAAAAATAACGCCGGTTCTCCAGCCCTTGCCGCCTTTATATTTCCATCCGCTCCTGGCGATAATATCATCAAAGTCCTTGCGGAACTGCGCAATGGTTGTGCCGTCTGCGATACCTTTTTCCACGGCTTCGTACAGATCCGAAACAAGCTGTGTTTTCATCGCGCCGGCGACTACGAATGCCCTGGTGTGCATTCCCTGCCAAATGGCCTCCCAGTTCTTTGTCGGGAGCTTGACCTTTTGGCGAAAATAATCAATCGCCTCATCAAAAGGAAGATCAAAGGCATTAACGTCTGGCATCGGCATCAAACCTCCCTGTCAGATCGGCCAGCGTCATGGCTTTTTGCATTATTGTAGAGACGGGTTTGAAACCCGTCTCTACATCCCGATAAAGGTCAAGCAACCCGTCCTGAAATTCCTCAAGCGTCGCGGCTCCGTCAAGAAGCTTTTTTGCCATATTAATTTCTTTGTCCATTGATGCTTCGGCAAGGGCTTTGTCTGCAATAATGTCCGGTGATGCGGATATGTCGTCATCGCCTTCGACAAATTCCGTTTTATTATTCGTTTGTTCCTCTTTTTTTTTGAGTTCAAAATCATCTTCCTGAAGATTATAACTTCTCCGATAATAGCTCGCTGTAAACTTGATGCCCTGTCTCTCAAGCCGTTCATCACGCTCGCTTCTTTTGTTTTGGATGTCCTCTTTTTCATAAAAACCGAATCTCGGAGGGTCTGATCCTGCAAAATTAAGCTCCACAACCCATTTAAAAAGCAGGTTAAAGGCAGACTTGATCATTTGCTTGTCCTGGTCCACCAAATCAGCCCTGACTTCCATATGCTCTTTGGTGGCAGCGAATGAGCCGCCTTTATCAAGCTCCGTGGTCAGGGTTTGTCCGAGTATGGCTTTTGATATTTCTCTGTTTGATACGCTGATCAGCTTTTCATAGATATCCGCGCTGGCGGTTTTGCCGCCGGCTTCGGTGATTTCGATACTCTCATCATTATTAACGACTGCTGCGGCGTCCTGCACCATATCGACTAAGCGTGCAAGGAGTTGACCGCGTTCGGTTTCGTTTGTTTGTCTCGGTACTTTGCCGATAATCCAGGGCATGCCGTACTTTTCGGTAAATATTGCCCAGAATTTAAAGCCGCCGCGTTTGAAAGTTACGGGCCAGAAGCAGCGTGATAAAACGCGTTCTCCATAAGGATTCTGATAGGAAGCATGATGCCGTGGCAGTAAAAATTTGTATGGAGGAAGCTCTTCGCCTTCTATCAAATTATCGATAGCTTTAAAGCGAAGTACGTTTTCCGGATCAAACTGAAACCATTCCGGCGGTTTGCCGATGACCCGTTCGGGCAGCCAGTTTTTCCCTGATTTCCACATTATTTCCAGGGGGCTCATGCCAAAAAAGGGCGCCTCAAGCATATCCGTGATGATCTGATATACATCGAGCTGATTCATCATATCTTCAATTGCCTGGCGCGCCCGTTTATTTATCTCGGCGCTTCCCGCCGCTGGTTCCAGGATTTCCCATTCGCATGACAGTGTTCCGGCCTTGCGGCTCTGGGCGCAGCTAAATACATGAGCGTCTGAAAGAAGCTGACGATAAGCAGTAATGTCCTGGCCGAGCTTGATCAATATGGGATCTGGATCCGGCAAAAAACCCATGATGCCCATCCAGTCGATTGAACGGGATCGCGGAGCTATTTCCGGGGACAACGATTTTTTGTCATCCGTTTCTACAAAATCATGTTCATTGATCCACAGTTTCATTTCTAATAACTCCCAAAATCCGGCTGGTTATGGTAACCGGAAACCGATTTTCCCATGCCTCGTTTTCCTGCTGTAACCACAGACGGCATGGTTGCGTAATCTTCTGATCCGGCCGCCGCATGAACTGCGAGGGCATGACTCCAAAATTCGTCTGAATGACCCTTGTCTGTACGGTCAGCATCAAACCTGATGTTTCCGGCTGCTGTAACTGTTTTTTTGACTGCGTGATGCGCTCTTCGGATGTCCTGATCAACAGGGATTCTGACCTGTCTGTCTTCAAACCTTCGCCTGAGCCCGAATGCAAGTTCCTGTTTTGCAGGACCTGTAAAAATCACGCCTTCCACCCTGTATTCACCATGCCGTCTTTTTGCATCTTCAACCGGTTTTTCGCCCATGCCTGTCTGATCCATGCAAATCCTGAGAGGGTCATATGTATATACAAGCCTGTCAAGCTCATCATCCTGGGCTGCGAATGATGCGCCTTTCAGCTTTACGACTTCCCTTGTCCAGAACACATCTCCGACCTCTTCAATTACCCAGAATACAGCGAGATCATGTCGCCGGCCGATATCGTTTCCAATATAAAATGTTCCCTTTTCCGAAAGTTCCGGTTTTCCTGCTTTTTCATCTTCACATGGCCGGATCAGATCCCAGGTCAGGAAGGCATCATTTTCGTCAACAGGAATGCAGCAATATTCCTGGAGCCATATATTTTCATCTCCGCATGCTGCTTTTTCTTCGGCAAGCCAGGCTTCACGTTCTTCTTTTGTTGTTTTTCTGCCCATGATGCGGTCAAGCAGACCTTGCTCAACCGCATCAAATATTGTGACCGTATGCAGGGAAAAGGTTGGTATGTTCCCGTCTGATACGGCTTTTTTAGCGTCTTTGACAAACTGCGCATACAAACTTGAGCTGGATTGATAAGTGCTCAAAATGCGCATATCAAACCCCCATGTTACGCAGGGTTTTGCTGCTGCATACATCTTTGGCTGGTCTTTATGCCAGTCAAATTCATCAAGATTTGTTTTTCCGCCCTTTGACCGGAAAGCCGTTGGATTGCTGGACAGGCCGTGGATTCTGGAACCGTTTACAAAGTGTATTACCAGGGCTTTAACGCCGTTTTTTTCGTCTAAGACTTCCTCTTTGATTGAAAGAATTTCACCAGCTGCCTTGAATATTTTCGCCCATTGTTCGCAATACAAAATATACTCTTTTGCGGCGGATTCATCGGCAGAGGAAAACCAGACAGGCAGACCAGGCGTTTTTACACAATCCCGGACATCCTCGTAGGACTGCACATAGGTTGCGCCGATGCGCCTGGACTTTTCCCAGATTTTGCGCCTGGATTTATCCTTTAACCAGGCAATCTGATATGGCAAAAAGTAGTCTATTTCTTTCATTTCACGCCCAGTATTTTGTCGACCTCATTAATGAGGCGTTCACGGTCTGCCTCTGTTCCAGGTGTTTTGTCTTCGTTTACCTGGTGTTCTGCTGCCATTTTTTCGACCAGATCCAGGACCTGTTTAAAGTCTCTGATTTTTTTCAGTGTCAGGTTTTCAGGGGAAACAAGCATTTTGCCAAGCTTTCGTTCCACCACTGTCTGCAAAGCCTTAACTGCCTCGGCAGGGGTGTTGCATT